>NZ_JACRWG010000025.1:0-34910 GCF_014306455.1 Catenibacterium faecis | reverse complement strand
CCTCGAGGATCTGGCGGCGATAGCATGATGGACACACCCGTTCCCATCCCGAACACGGAAGTTAAGCATCATAACGGCGACGATAGTGTGAAGACGCGACAATAGCAAGCTGCCAGGTCCTTTTTTTATTATTAAAAAACGAGAAAATAGCCTTAAACAGGCTATTTTTTATTTACAGAAAGAAGTTAAATATCTATCATTCAATATGCATTCATGCTATAATGAACCCGATTATAAAAAAGAAGGAAAGGTGAATTGTATGATTGGTTATTACAACTATACAGTCATTCTAACATATTGTAGTTTAATTAGTGCGATTGTAGGAACTCATTTCGCATTTGAACACAATTATGTTTTGGCATTATTCTGTCTTATGCTTTGTGGCTTTTTTGATTCTTTCGATGGTATCGTTGCACGTTCAAAAAAGGACAGAACAGAAGAAGAAAAGAAGTTTGGTATTCAGATTGATTCTCTTGTAGACTTAATCAGTTTTGGCGTTTATCCTGCAATCATTGCCTACTCAATGGGATTTAATAGTTTCCCTTGTTTGATCATCTTTATTATATATATTCTTGGTGCTGTTATTCGACTAGGATATTTTAATGTTATGGAAGATATGAGACAGCAGCAGACTACTGAAAAAAGAAAATATTACCAGGGATTACCTGTTACATCTTCTTCTCTAATTTTTCCAATGATTTACTGTTTAACAGTATGGCTTAAAGTACCTCAAGTTCAGTTTGTTTATTTAATTGGACTACTAGTTGTAGGTATTCTATTCGTAGCTAATATCAAAGTAATCAAGCCTGACTTTAAGGGTGTCCTAGGTCTTATCGGCTTTGGTATTATTTTATTAATCATTTTAATTATTAAAGGTGTTGTTTTAATCTAGTATGGCAATATTCAAACGTAATGGTGAAAAATTAGAATATGATCAGTCACAGGATCACTTCTTAGAGAAATTGTATGGATCACTTGCAGGAAGATGTTTATTAAAAGTATTAACTCAGCCAGTTATTACTGAACTAGGTGGTGCTTTTATGAATTCTCCTTTATCTAAAGGACAAATCAATTCCTTTGTAGAAAAAAACAATATTGATTTGAATTTATATGAATCACAGGATTATCATTCTTATAACGATTTCTTTACACGTACTATTAAAGATGGTGTAAGACATATCGATATGGATGATAATGCACTGATTGCGCCTTGTGATAGTAAACTCACTGTTTATCCTATTGAGGATACATTACAGCTTAAAATTAAGAATTCAGTTTATACAATTGAAGACTTATTAATGAGTCCTGCACTTGCAGATGAATATAGAGGGGGTCTATGTCTTGTATTTAGACTTACAGTAGATGATTATCATCACTATCATTTCATTGATGATGGAACAGCTGACAAAGATCACTTTATTAAAGGTGTTTTCCATACAGTCAATCCTATCGCAAGTGATTATTATCCTATCTATAAGACAAATAGCCGTTCTTATACAGTTCTTCATACAAAACACTTTGGTGACGTAGTTCAGATGGAAGTAGGGGCTATGATGGTTGGTAAAATTACTAACTTAAATAAGAAAACCTTTAAACGTGGTGAAGAAAAAGGTTATTTTGAATTTGGTGGCAGTACAGTTATCTTATTCATAAAAAAAGATATTGTAGATATTGATGAGGATATTCTCAACATTTCTAAAAATGAAGATGAAGTACGTGTTCTCATGGGAGAACGTATCGGTACACTAAAATAGTGAGAAGGTGAATACCTTCTCATTCTTTTTGTTTTGTTTAAAGAGTTTTATGATATAATTAAGAATGCGAATAAGGAGGTTATGTGATGGGCAAAGTAATCGCAATTACAAACCAAAAAGGTGGCGTAGGAAAAACAACCACTAGTATTAATTTATGTGCAGCACTTGCACTTATGAAGAAGAAAGTATTACTTGTAGATATGGACGCTCAGTCTAATGCGACGCAGGGTATTGGAATCGATCGTTCTAGTTTAGAAAAAACAACTTATGATGTACTTATTGATGAAGTACCCATTGAATCAATCATCAAACATAGTGAAATCCCACATCTAGATGTGGCACCTGCCAGTATTGACTTAGCGGGTGTAGAAGTACAATTATCAGCTATACCAAAGGGAAGAGAAAAACGTTTAAGAAAGGCAATGGATAGTGTCAGAAATCAATATGATTATATTATTATTGATTGTCCACCAGCTTTAGGTTTGTTAAACACAAACGCTCTTACAGCTGCAGATAGTGTCTTAATACCAGTACAGTGTGAATATTATGCACTAGAAGGTTTAACACAGTTATTAAATACTATTTTATTAACACAGTCAGTATTTAACCGTAATCTCACAATTGAAGGTGTATTATTGACTATGCTTGATTCACGTACTAATTTAGGTGTAGAAGTGACACAGGAAGTACGTAAATACTTTAAGGATAAGGTTTATAAAACAGTCATTCCTAGAAATGTAAAGTTATCAGAAGCACCTTCTGCAGGTCTTTCAATATTTGATTATGATTCACGTAGTGAAGGTGCGAAGTCTTACGCACGACTTGCGAAAGAGGTGGTGAGCAGAAATGGCAGATAAGAAAAAACGTTTAAGTAAAGGATTAGATGCAATCTTTGATACAACATCTACAGGCGGAGATCTTCAATCAATGATTTCTGCGATTGAAAGTAATTCTAATGAATTCACTCAAGAAAAAGTTTCTATTGATTTAATCAGACCTAATCCTTATCAGCCTAGAAAACATTTTGATCAGGATAAGTTGAATGAATTGGCTCAGTCTATTAAGGAACATGGTATCCTACAGCCAATTCTATTAAAGAAGTCTATTCATGGTTATGATATTGTAGCTGGTGAAAGAAGATTTAGAGGAGCTAATATTGCAGGGTTGAAAGAAGTACCTGCAATCATTGTAGACTTCACTGATGATCAGATGATGGAAATTGCGCTTCTTGAAAACATTCAGAGAGAAGACTTAAATGCGATAGAAGAAGCACAGGCTTATAAAGCCATGATGGATAAGATGAATCTAACTCAGGAAGAACTAGCTGGACGTATTGGGAAATCAAGAACTCATGTGACTAATACTTTAAGACTTCTTAATATTAATGAAAAGCTCCAGCAGTATATTCTAGAAGGTATTCTTTCTATGGGACATGTTAGACCATTAGTTGGTTTAGATGATGAAACAGCTCTTAAAATCGCCAATCGTGCCATTAAAGAGAAACTTTCTGTACGTCAAGTAGAAGATATAGTCAGAGGCTATAAACTTGCTCAGAAACGTAAAAATGCGCCTAAAAAAGAAAAGAATACAACTTATACATATGCGGAAGATTTACTAAGAAAGAAGTTCCGCACGAAAGTAAAGGTTGAAGAAAAAACAATTACCCTTAAATATTCTGATACAGAAGACCTAAATCGTATTCTAGAAATCATGGGTGTAATAGAAGATATTTAAAGAACAGGAAACTGTTCTTTTTTTCATTTCTAGGAAATATCAATGTTTAATTTATATTCTATGTATAATAAATATGAAAGAAGAGGACAAATGATATGAAACAATTTCCAGAAGGTTTTTTATGGGGCGGTGCTGTTGCTGCCAATCAGTATGAAGGTGGATGGAATGAAGGCGGTAAAGGTATTACTGTCTCAGACTGTGCTAGAAGTCATTTGGATGTAGATGTACAGGATTATAAGAAACAAAACGAAGTCACTACAGCTGACATCGAAGAAGCATTAAAAACACAGGATGAAGTATACTATCCAAAAAGACATGGTGCAGATGGATATCACCACTATAAAGAAGACATTAAGCTATTTGCAGAAATGGGCTTTAAAGTATTCCGTTTATCTATTGCCTGGGCAAGAATCTTCCCTAATGGTGATGATGCAGTACCTAATGAAGAAGGTTTAAAGTTTTATGATGATGTATTTGATGAATGTTTAAAATATGGTATTGAACCATTAGTCACTATTTCTCACTACGAACCACCTATTAATCTTGTATTAAATTATGATGGATGGTATTCAAGAGAAGTCATTGATATGTTTGTACGTTATTGTGAAGTGATTGTAGATAGATATAAGGATAAAGTAAAATACTGGCTTACTTTTAATGAAGTAGACTCTATGATCAGACACCCATATACAACAGGTGCACTTATCAAAGATCGTTTCCCAGGTAAGAACTTTAATGAAGTGATCTTCCAGGCAATGCATCATCAGTTTGTAGCCAGTGCACTTGCAACTAAGATCGTACATGAAGCAAGACCTGATGCTAAAGTAGGTTGTATGTTAACAAAGCTTACTTACTACCCATATACATGTAAACCTGAAGATGTTTTACAGGCACAACAGGATATGAGAAGTACATATTGTTATAGTGATACACAGGTATTTGGTGAATATCCAGCATACTTATTATCTAAATTCAAGAATGAAGGCATCAATATCAAGATGGAACCAGATGACTTAAAAATTATGAAAGAATATCCAGTTGATTTCGTTTCATTCTCTTATTATTCATCTAGCTGTGTTGCAAAAGATGACAACGGTTTAAAGAAGACTGCAGCTAATACTAATGTGGCTATTAAGAACCCATATATTCCATCATCTGACTGGGGATGGCAGATTGACCCTATTGGTTTAAGAATCTCTTTAGTAGACTTATATGACCGTTATAGAAAGCCATTATTTGTAGTAGAAAATGGTTTAGGTGCTAAGGATGAATTAGTGAATGGCACTGTAGATGATCAGTATAGAATTGATTACTTCGATGCACACTTTAAAGAAATGTATAATGCGATTGTAGAAGATGGTGTAGACCTCATGGGTTATACATCTTGGGGATGTATTGATATTGTTTCTGAATCTACAAAACAGATGTCTAAACGTTATGGTTTCATCTATGTAGATTGTGATGATCTAGGTAATGGTACTTATAAACGTTATAAGAAGAAATCATTTGATTATTACAAACATGTCATTGAAACAAATGGTGCATGCTTATTTGAAGATTAAAGGTAGTAGTTTTACTACCTTTTCTTTATGTCGAAAGAATGGTATTATTGAATGGTAAAGAAGTGAGGTATATATGAGAGAAAATTATGATGTAATTGTAGTAGGTGCTGGTCCAGCAGGAATTATGGCAAGTTATGAATTCGTATTAAAGAATCCTAACTTATCAGTATTATTAATTGATAAAGGAAGAGCAGTGACTGCAAGACATTGTCCTATCAAAGATAAGAAGATCAAACAGTGTCCAGTAATTAAGGATAATGAACCAGGTTGTTTACCAGCATGTTCTATTACATGTGGATTTGGTGGTGCGGGTGCTTATTCTGATGGTAAGTTTAATATTACAAGTGAATTTGGTGGATGGCTTACTGATTATCTTCCAGCAAATGAAGTAGAAGATGTCATTCGTTATGTAGATAGCTTATATTTAAAGCATGGGGCAACTAAAGATATTACTGACCCAACTACAGACAAAGTAAAAGAAATCGAACACAGAGGCTATGCAGTAGGTTTAAAGTTATTACGTGCTAAGGTTAGACATTTAGGTACAGAAGAAAACTTACGTATCATGACTGAAATGCAGGAAACATTAAAGGAACATATTGATATCCAGTTTAATACAGAGGTAGAAGATATTATTGTAGAAGATAATACAATCAAGGGTATCAAGCTTGCAAAGGGTGATATCATTACAGCCTCTAAAGTATTACTTGCACCAGGTAGAGATGGTGCGACATGGTTAGACTCTATCTTTAAGAAACATGGTTTAGATCTTTATAACAACCAGGTAGATATTGGTGTACGTGTAGAAACATCTAATATCGTTATGGATGAAATCAACAAGAACTTATATGAAGGTAAGTTCATCTATAACACATCTGTAGGTACAAGAGTAAGAACATTCTGTTCAAACCCTAGTGGACATGTTGTAATAGAAAACCATGAAGGGACAATGATGGCCAATGGACATGCTTATCATGATCCTAAATTAGGTTCTGACAATACTAACTTTGCATTATTAGTATCTCATGTATTCTCTGAACCATTTAACCAGCCTAATGAATTTGCCCATCAGGTGGCTCAACTAGCAAATAAACTTTCAAATGGTTCTATCATCGTACAGAGATATGGTGATATCCAAAAGGGTAGAAGAACAACTGAAAAGCGTTTAAAAGAAGGTTATACAGTGCCTACATTACCAGAAGCTGTTCCAGGTGATTTAGGTCTTGTATTACCATATAATACAATGAAATCAATCGTAGAAATGATTGAAGCATTAGATCACGTAACACCAGGTATTGCGAATGAACATACATTACTTTATGGTGTAGAAGCTAAATTCTATAGTGCAAGACCAAAGGTAAGAGAAGGATTTGAAACTCTTGTAGATGGTTTATATGTTGCTGGTGATGGTGCAGGTTTAACACGAGGACTTGCTCAGGCAGGTGCTAATGGAATCTTAGTTGCAAGAGATATTATTAAAAGATTAGGAGAATAATGATGGAATACGGATTACATGATATTATTGAAATGAAAAAGCCTCATCCATGTAAGAAATCCACACAATGGGAAATCGTAAGAATGGGTGCGGACATTAAAGTGAAATGCATGGGTTGCGGCGCAATTATCATGTTTTCACGAAGAGATTTTGAAAAGAGATTAAAAAAAGTTATCGAACACAAAGATAGTGAATAACTTGACTCCATCAAAAATAAATGATTTAATTGACTTAGAAAAGGATAACTGATGTAGAAAAATCGGTCTCGTCTAACACGCCGTATATCTAATTAGATATATGCCGGATGAGGGATGCCCATTCTTAGAAATGGTTCGACCGCCCCTCCAGTTATCCTTTTTTTATTTACACAAAAACGAGAGGTATGCCTCTCGTTAATTGTTGATACGTTGATGACTGACAAAGTCAGTATGTTCTAATGTTTTAAAAGTATAGCCATTTGCCTGATAGTATTCAATAATTGCAGGTAATGCCTGTACTGTAGTTGTTTTAGTGGCTGTATCATGCATTAAAACACAGACACGTGGTAGTCTTGACTTAGAACTTTCAATAATACGTGCAGGATTTACTGAACGTCCTGTCGCATCATTAGAAGATACATTCCAGTCATAGTACTTATAGCCTTTCTTTTCTACAACCTGTGCAACCTTAGCCATAATTCCCTGTGAATAATGTCTTGATATCGTATTTGAACTTCCTCCAGGGAAACGGATCAATTTGCTGGTACGTCCTGTTTGTTCTTTGATGATTTTCTCAATATTACCTAAATCCTCAAAATAAGTTTCTTCACTTTGATAAATACTATACTTATGTGTATAACTATGTGCACCAATGGCATGTCCTTTTAAATAAGCTGTACGAATATAGCTTTGATAACGCGCATTTTCACCAGTCACAAAGAATGTCGCTTTCACATTATATTTATCGAGAATATCTAATACTTGAGGTGTGTTATGAGAAGGTCCATCATCAAAAGTCAGATAAACCTCTTTTACTTCATCAGCATGTACAGGACTATAAACAAGACTGATTAAAAGCATGAAAGCTATCGCAATATTTATCTTTTTCATGAGCACATCTCCTTTACCGGATACCATTATACACACTTCTCTGTGTAATAGTTATGTAATCTAAAAAAGTTCAATAATAAGACTGAGCACCATACCAGCAGTCACATCACTGATATGATGAAGAACACTTAAAACCCTTGTAATGGCAGTTAAAAATGCGAATATAAGCATCACTATACCAATATATAAATCAAAATGAATCGCAGTAAATGCGATAATAAATGCACTTGCAGCATGTCTAGAAGGGAAAGAACATCCTTCACGATGTTCAAAGAGTGGAGTAACTTCTAAGTAGTCATAGGGACGTGATTGATTAATCAGTTTTCTGATTACTGTCACAATAAGAAATGCGGCACAAGGCTTAATAATCGCATAAATAAGATAATCATCATGGATCATATAGAAGCCAATTAATAACATCACATAAGAAGCCATCATGATATATTTTAATGCGATTGTAAGAAATCCTACCACTTTTTTATAAGTAGGATGAGACCATAAAAATTGATTGAGTCTTTCATATATGTTATTCATTTTATCACCTTCTCCATTATACCATTCATTCATTGCAATTTAACGTTAAGTATAATAAAATAATGTAGATTAAAAGGAGTGAATATAAATTATGTCATTAACTGCAGGAATCGTTGGTTTACCAAACGTTGGTAAATCTACATTATTTAATGCGATCACAAACGCACAGGTAGAAGCAGCCAACTACCCATTCGCAACAATTGACCCTAACGTAGGTGTTGTTGAAGTACCAGATCATAGATTAGATGATCTTGCTGCAATCTTTAATCCAAAGAAGACTATCTATACTACATTTGAATTTACAGATATTGCCGGCCTTGTAAAAGGTGCATCTAGAGGTGAAGGTTTAGGAAATAAATTCTTAGCTAACATCAGAGAAACAGATGCAATCTGTGAAGTAGTAAGATGTTTTAGAGATAAGGATATTACTCACGTTGATGGTTCAGTAGATCCAGTACGTGATGTTGAAACAATCAATCTTGAACTTGTAATGGCTGACTTAGAAACAGTAGACAAGAGAATTGGTAAGATTGAAAAGAAAGCTCAGACTGGTGATAAAGAAGCCAAAGCTGAAATGGACGTATTAGAACCATTAAAAGAAGTATTAGAAGCTGGTAAAATGGCTCGTACGCTTACTTTTAATAAGGAAGAAATGGTTTATGTAAAACAGTTTAACTTATTAACAACTAAGCCTATGATCTATGTAGCGAATATGGGTGAAGAAGATATAGAAGATCCAAATTCAAACCCATACTATATTACTTTAAAAGAATATGCTGCAAAAGAAGGATGCGATGTCGTTCCTATTTGCGCTAAGATTGAAAGTGAATTAGCTGCATTAGATGCAGAAGATAAAGCTATCTTCATGGATGATTTAGGAATCAAGGAAAGTGGTTTAGATAAGCTTATTAAAGAAACATATGCTTTATTAGACTTAAAGACTTTCTTTACTGTAGGTCCTGATGAATGCCGTGCTTGGACATTTACTAATGGTATGACAGCACCAGAAATGGCCGGTATTATTCATACAGACTTCCAGAAAGGTTTCATTAAAGCTGAAACTTATACTTATGATGATATGATGCAGTATAAGAGTGAAGTGGCTTTAAAAGAAGCTGGTAAGATCAGACAGGAAGGAAAAACTTATAAAGGACTTGATGGTGATATCATGTTCTTCAAGTTTAACGTATAATGAAAATCATTAGACGTATTCTTCTTGTAGTATGTTTAGCTGTCTTTCTATATAGTGCAGGTAATCTTGCGAACATTGGATATAAATATCATAAGGTCAACTCTGACAACAAGAAGCTACAAGAAGAAGTCGTCACTGAAGTGAAGCAGGATTCACCACTGGATAGAAAAGTTGATTTTAACCAACTAAAGAGTATTAATGAAGATATCGTAGGATGGATCTATATTCCTAATACAAACATTGATTATGCTTTATTAAAAGGAAAAACAAATGATACATATATTCATACAAACTATGAGAAGAAGCATTCATTTGCAGGCAGTATTTTCTTAGATGAAGATAATAATTCTTCTTTGACTGATAGTAATACAATTATTTATGGTCATAATATGAAGAATGGTTCAATGTTTGCGAATATTAAGAAGTTTACAGATCAGGATTATTTTAATAATCATCCAGAAGTATATATTTATTTACCAGATGGCAGCATTAACGTATATTCTATCTATAGTACTAAGATCATTGATGCAACAAGTGATTATTACTTGAAGGATATTGATTATGCAAGTTATGTGGCTAATGCGAAATCATCCGCTAAACAATCAAGAGATGTAGATTCACAAAATACAGCACCATTATTGCTTTTATCTACTTGTTATGCGCATGATACGCCAACACGTAGTGTTTTATTTGCAAGACTAGAGAAAAACGTAAAGTAATTTACGTTTTTTTTATATATAATGTAATAGAGGTGATTCATGATGTATAGCGCAATTATATTATGTGCAGGAAGTGGTAAGAGAACAGGTCTTGGTTACAACAAGATGTTCTATCAATTACAGGGAGAGACTGTATATGAAAAGACAGTGAATGTCTTTTTACATGATAAGAGATGTGAAGAAATCATTATTGTATGTAAAAAAGAAGAACAGTCACATTTTAAGAAACTATTAAATAAGAAATGTATGAAGTTTGTAGAAGGTGGAAAAGAAAGACAGGATTCTGTTTATGAAGGATTAAAACATGTCACAAGTGATTATGTAATGATTCATGATGGCGCAAGACCTTTTGTGAAAAAAGACCTTCTAGACCGTTTGGTAGTAGGTATGGAAGAACATAAGGCAGTTCTTGCAATGGTGCCATGTAAAGATACAATCAAGCGTGTGAAGGATGGTAAGGTAGTAGAAACACTTATTAGATCTGAACTGATGCAGGCACAGACACCACAGGCTTTTGATACAGTACTTATTAGAAATGCTTATAAAGAAGCCATTGAAAATAATATCCAGGCAACAGATGATGCATCTATGTTGGAATTACAGGGTAAAGATGTCTATGTTGTAGAAGGTGATTATGACAATATTAAAATCACTACGAAAGAAGATCTAAAATAGTAAAAAAAACTTCGATTTATCATTGCTTTTTTGATTTTTTTGTGATATTATGAACGAGCATGTAAAATATTACTGCCTGTCTAGAAGTATTCTAGACCGTCAAGACCAGAGGAGGTAAAAAAATGAACAAGTATGAAATTATGATGATTTTAAAACCTGATTTAGAAGATGATGCTAAGAATGCAGTATTAGATGGTTTTAAAGCAATCTTAACTGAAGGTGAAGGTGTTGTTGATAACGTTGACACTGAAAAGTTAGGCTTACGTGAATTAGCTTACGAAATCAAAGATTATACTAAGGGATTATATGTAGTAATCGATACTCATACAACTCCAGAAGCAATCGCTGAATTCGAACGTTTATCACGTATCAACCCAAGCGTATTACGTCACTTAACTTTAAGAAGAGACTAAGAAGAGGTGAGGGCGAATGCTTAACCGTGTCGCATTAGTCGGAAGACTTACAAGAGATCCTGAATTAAGAAGAACAGGTAATGGTACAGCTGTAACAAGTTTTACTTTAGCAGTTGATCGTAACTTCTCAACAAGAGATGGTCAGGAAGCTGATTTCATCAACTGTGTTGTATGGAGAAAACCTGCTGAAAATGTTGCACAGTACTGCAGCAAGGGTTCACTTGTGTCAGTCGACGGTCGTATACAGACTCGTAGTTACGACAACAATCAAGGCCAGAGAGTTTATGTAACAGAGGTTGTGGCTGATTCAGTTCAGTTCTTGGAAACAAGAGCACAGAGAGAAAGAGCTCAGCAGAGTGCACCTATGATGCAGCAACCTACAATGACTCAGCAGCCTAGACAAAACAACAATGACTTCTATGATATGAAGACAGTGGATCTAGATAAAGATTTTGATGATTCAGTGAATTCATATGATATCATGGATGACGATATTCAATTCTAACAGGAGGAAACAACAATGGCTTTCAGAAGACAGAGAATGGGTAGAAGAAAAGTTTGCTACTTCACTAAAAACAAGATTGATTACATCGATTATAAAGATGTTGAACTTTTAAAGAGATTTATCTCAGCTAACGGTAAAATCATCCCAAGACGTGTAACTGGTACAAGCGCTAAGTATCAGAGAAAACTTGCTAGAGCAATCAAGAGAGCAAGACAGATGGCTTTATTACCATACGTTGGTGAATAATTCTAACCTATGAACCTTGATGTAAATCAAGGTTTTTTTTATTTGCTGAGGAGTTTCTGGTACTAATTTGGTACTATTATGAAATGTAATTTAATATTAAATTAATTGAATAGGCTCTTGATAAGAGATACTACTAACGGTAATTAAGTGAACTACCTCGACTTAAGTAAGTCGCAGTAGTACACAATGAGTATATGTTAAAAGCGTTCCGTGGAACGCTCTTGGAACGCTCTTGGAACGCTTTGTAAATATCATCTCAAATTGTAACTTAAGTAATATATATGATAATGCTTTAACTGACTTAATCGTTTGATATAATAGAATAATCGAGGGAGTGATTATAATGAGAATGGAAGAATTGCAAGATTTAATTAATGGTGGAGAAAATTTAAAAGTTGAGTTTAAATCTTGGATTGAAACTCCTAATTTTAAAAGTCTTATTAAGTTATGTGTAAAAGAAGTAGTGGCACTCGCTAATTCAGACGGGGGATATTTATTATTAGGAGTAGAGGATGATGGAACTATTACTGGATGTGAAAAATATGATTTACAGAATATAATAGAAAGTATCTATGATAGAACAGTTCCAAAATTATTTACACGAGTAGAGAGTCAGAAAATTGAAGATAAAGATGTTATTATTATATATATAGATAAAAGCAAAAGACTATGTGGAACTTCTTCAGGTGAATATTATAAACGATTAGGTAAAAATTCTAAACCATACACTCCTGAAAAAATGAAAGATGTATTTGATGAAGATACTGATTATTCATCTCAGATAATTGATTCGACTACGGAAGATGATATAAATTTGTTAGAAGTATATAAATTAAAAGAAAAATTAAAAACTAGAGACAGAGAATCAACTCTAGTAGAATTAGATGACATGTCTTTTTTGAAAAATCTTTCTTTGATCAAGGAAACTGATGAAGGAATTAAGCTTACTGTTGCAGGATTGCTTTTTGTTGGAAAAGAGTTATCTATTCAAAAATTAATGCCTCAAGCTGAATGTATTTATTTACATTATAGTGATAATAATACAGAAGAATATGACAGTAGATTAGATTTAAAACTGCCTATTATTTCTGTGTTAGATCGTCTAACAGAGAAAATTCAAAATTTCAATCATCTCATTAATATTCAAGTTGGATTGTTTAGATTAGAAATTTATAATTTTTCTGAAAAAGTCTTTCAAGAAGCATTACTAAATGCATATACACATCGTCGATATGATAGCCCTGGATCAATTTACGTTAAACATTATTCAGATAAATTAGTAATTGAAAGCCCTGGTGGTTTTTTGGCTGATATAAATGAGAATAATATTATTACTCACCCTTCTTTACCAAGAAATAAATTGATTGCAGAAACTTTGCAAAGATTAAGGTATGTACAAAGATCGGGACAAGGTATCGATATTATATTTAAAGAAATGTTGTCAATGGGAAAACCATATCCTGAATATACGGTATATAATGATGCAATACGTTTAACATTATATAGTGCGACTGAGGATATGGAATTTGTAAAGTTTATTGCTGAAACACAAGATAAGCGTTTGCAACAATTCAGTTTGTCAGAATTAATGATAATGCGTTATTTATATGAAAATAAAGAAATTTCTTTATCTCAGGCAGCTAAACTAACTCAATTATCTATAAATGATGTAAGGCATAGTTTAAGAACTTTGGAAAATGAAGCTTTGATTGAAGTATCAGGAAAAGTTTATATGCTAACGGCGCAAACATACGATAGGGTAAAATCTGATATTAAATATGTACAGGATAAAGCTATTACATATTTGAAAGCAAAAAGTTTAATCCTAGATTATTTAGAAACACATGAAAGTATCAATAATGAAAAGATACGTATGTTATGTCGTTGTTCAAAAAAACAGGCTAGCACATATACAAAAAAAATGCGTGATGAGAATATTCTTGAAATGATTGGAAAGAGTATACACACGAAATATGTAAAAAAATAAATTGCGTTCCAAAAGCGTTCTTGGAACGCTTTTAACTTTAAGAGTATTTTACTCTTATATTCCTATTTAAAGTACCATCAGGAAAAGATCAAAAAATATTCAGTTAATCCAAATTTCAACAATCTTAAAAAGGTTATTCACCGTTTAATAGTGAATAACCTTTTTGTATAAGATATTAGTCTAGTGAAATATGTCTCTTAACTTTTTCTTCTGGATGAATATTATCTCTCTTCTTTCCAGTCATACTCAATACTTTAATTCTAAATACTTCAATAGCACCAATCATCTTTGTATTGAATTTGAAGTCTTCTTCATGATAATGGCGCATTAATACCTTTAACCCATGCATCTTCTCTTCTTCACTTAAGAATTCTACTTCACCATAACCAATGACACTCTCATATCCCATAGTACAGGACATTCTCTCATCATATAAGATAATATTATGTTCACAGTCCATCTCAAAAGAAACATTCTTATTCTGTTTCATAAGATCAATCTTCTTACCAATCTTTGCACCATGAAAGTATAAATATAATTGATTATCCTCTACATCAGTCCCAAAGTTAAGAGGAACGATATAAGGGAATGTTTCATCAAACATGGCAACTCTGCATGTATCACATTTCGCAATGATTTTCATCATTTCATCAAAGTCAGTTATTTCTCTATCTTTTCGTCTCATCACAAACACCTCCTTATTCAATTATAATACTTCACCATTAGATGCAATCACTTTTTTGTACCATTCGTAAGAATCTTTCTTGCTTCTTTCTAATGTACCATTTCCTTCATTATCTCTATCTACATAAATAAAGCCATAACGCTTTTTCATTTCACCTGTAGTAAAAGAAATACAGTCAATACAACCCCAAGGTGTATAACCCATTAAATTGACTCCATCTTCTTCTACAGCTTTTTTCATCTGTTCAATATGTGCTCTTAAATAGTCAATACGATAGGAATCATGACAACTGCCATCTTCTTCCTTCTTATCAATAGCACCAAAACCATTCTCTACAATAAACATTGGTAGTTCATATCTTTCATAGAATTGATTCAATACATATCTTAAACCTTCAGGATCAATAGCCCATCCCCAGTCAGTTTCTTTGATATATGGATTCTTAACAGAATGTTCACTAGAACCATCTGTAGTAGTAGAAACATCTCTGATAGAATTAGAATCAACTGTATTAGACATATAATAACTAAATCCAATATAATCCACAGTACCTTCTGATAAAGCTTTTTTATCTTCATCAGTAATATTAATATTAAACCCTTTTCTTTCAAACATCTTTAATGCATAAGCAGGATAGTGTCCACGACACTGCACATCACTAAAGAAGAAACGATCATGCATTAACTGCTGTGCTAATAACTGATCCTTAGGAGAACAACTATAAGGATAGAAAGGAACCATAGAAATCATATTCCCAATTAAGAAATCAGGATTAATCTCTTTACCGATCTTAACAGCTTTTGCGCTTGCTACTAAAGTATGATGTGCACACTGATACATGGCTTCTTCTGGATTATCATAATTTCCAAAATGAGCACCACTATTTGTCCAGCCATAAATATCATTCACAAAGTTCATCTGGTTATTGATTTCATTGAAAGTCATCCAGTACTTTACTTTATTTTTGTATCTTTTAAAGCATACTTCAGCAAACTTCACAAAGAAATCGACTGTTTTTCTGTTCATGAATCCGCCATATTCTTTGGCAAGATGATAAGGCATTTCAAAGTGAGATAAAGTAATAACTGGTTCAATACCATACTTTAATAATTCATCAAATACATCATCATAGAACTGTAAACCTTCTTCATCTGGCTGTTCTTCATCACCTAATGGGAAGATTCTTGTCCAGGCAATAGATGTTCTAAAACACTTAAAGCCCATATCTGCAAACATCGCAATATCCTCTTTATAATGATGATAGAAATCAATTCCAATATGATTAGGATAATACTTTCCTTCAATCACACCATCAGTAATTTCTCTAGGCACACCATGAGCACCTGCAGTCATTACATCTGCAACACTTAAACCTTTAGTAGTATCTAGTACACCACCCTCAAACTGATGAGCAGCTAAAGCGCCACCCCATAAAAAGTCTTTGTTTAACATATTGGTCTCCTTATTATATTTAATTTTGTAAGTTAAGATAATAGAAGCAAATACAAAAGTAATCGCATTTGCACCAATTAAGTTCATATCCTGAATTTTGATACCATGAATAATCCATAAGAATACACCTAACACGAAGGCAATATACATACCTAGTGAAATACCAGAAGTATCCTTTGTCTTAATAACCTGATAAGCTTGTGGCACGAATGAGATAGTAGTAAGAATTGCGGCGGTAGTTCCAACCATTTTTAGTCCTCCTCTTTTCTATGACTCTAAGATAATGTATCTCAAAATAGTAATCAATAGTTCAAGGAATGACCGGAATAGTGTGACAAAAACTCTTTAAAATATAAAAGAATGATGTCACATTGTGACATCATTCATTCTCTGAAGAATAGATTTTCGCATATAAATCATCTACTTCTTTTGCTTGTTTATAATCATATGAGAATAAGGCAGTGTAGATTAAATCAAAGATATATTTCAAAGAAATATAGAAAATCATATCTTTGAGGTTATCAAGTTCTCCGTGATTGATTCCATATAACACATAAGGTGTTTTATGAGCTAAATCATTTGTATCATCCGTTGTAATCACGATAAAAGGAATATGTCTTTGTTTGAGAGTATCCGCAATATTCAATAAGTGTCTTGTCTTACCGAACTTACTTATAAGAATCACTGTATGATCACTTGTGACATTCAAACTGAACCAAAGCTGTTTATTTCCATTATGATATACATTCACAAACTTATTCACGCTTGATAATATATGACTTCCATACTCACTAATAGCTGCATTCGCATCATTTGCAATAATATCAATATATTTATTTCTAGAAATCATAGTCATAACTTCATTAAACACATTTGAATTTAAATGTTCCTTTGTCTGGTTGATAATACCTGTTTCTATTTCCGCAAGTTTATTCTTAATAGTATACAGATCTTCATTAGACATAATGCGCATATTGGATAGTGTATATTTATTGAGCAGGCTATGGATATTTAACTTAAAGTCATTATAGCTTTTAAAGCCAATCTTCTTTACTAAACGAATGATTGCAGTAGGGCTGCTGTAAGTCTCTTTCGCAAGCTGATGTGATGAATAAGATGTAATCTCTTCACTATGTTCAATAATATACTGTATGATAAATAAATCATTTTCATTGAGTTTAAAATCTTTTTTAAACTGTTCTAGAATCGTAGGATGCATACTATCACCTCACCTCATTCTACCAAAATATAGAATTATGATGCAAACAGTTTCATAATACTATCTTTATTTATTCAGCATGGTATACTGTTGTAGAGATATAAAGAAAAGAGGTTAGAAAATGTACGCAAAAAATACATGGGAAAAGTATAAGGACAATCTCAATGAAGTCATGGAATATAATGAAGGTTATAAAGATTATATTTCAAAAAACAAAACAGAACGTGCTTGTGTTAAAGATTCTACTCGTTTAGCCAAAGAAAAAGGATTCAAGCCATTAGACTCTTTTGAAACACTTAAGCCAGGAGACAAGGTTTATGTCAACAACAGAGATAAGAATATCGCATTATTTGTGATTGGTAATAAGCCACTTACAGAAGGTATGAGAATCTTAGGCGCTCATATTGACTCTCCTAGAATGGACTTAAAACAGAATCCATTATATGAATCAGAAGGATTCGTATTAGCTGATACACACTATTATGGTGGTGTAAAGAAATACCAGTGGGTAACTATCCCTCTATCATTATATGGCGTTGTCGCAAAGAAAGATGGTACTGTCGTAGATGTTGTGATTGGTGAAGATGATAATGATCCAGTAGTAGGTATCTCTGATTTACTTATTCACTTAGCTGCAGAACAGTTAGATAAGAAAGCAGCTAAAGTGATTGAAGGTGAAAACCTTGATGTTACTTTAGGTAATATGCCTTTAGTAGGTGAAGAAAAAGATGCAGTGAAGGCAAATATCTTAAAGCTATTAAAAGATAAATATGACATCGAAGAAGAAGATTTTGTATCAGCTGAAATTGAAGTTGTACCAAGTGGTAAAGCAAGAGACTATGGTTTAGATCGTTCAATGATTGCTGGTTATGGTCATGATGATAGAGTATGTGCCTATACATCTTTAACTGCAATTCTTGATATGGATGTATGTGACTATACATGCTGTACTATTCTTGTAGATAAAGAAGAAATCGGTTCAGTAGGTGCTACAGGTGCACAGTCTTTATTCTTTGAAAATACAGTTGGTGAAATGTTAGTGAAGATGGGTATTGATAGTTTTGTGCAGACAAGACTTACTTTATCTAGATCAAAGATGCTTTCAAGTGATGTATCTGCTGGTGTAGATCCATTATTTGTAAGTGTGAATGATAAGAAGAACGCTGCTTATTTAGGTAATGGTATTGTATTTAATAAATATACTGGTGCAAGAGGTAAGAGTGGAAGTAATGATGCATCTGCTGAATATGTTGCGAGAATTCGTGCTGTGATGGATGAATCAAATATCCATTATCAGACAGCTGAACTTGGTAAGGTAGACCTAGGTGGAGGAGGCACTATTGCTTATATCCTAGGAAACTACAACATGGATGTTATTGATGCAGGTATTGCAGTATTAAACATGCATGCACCAATGGAAGTCGTATCTAAAGTAGACGTATACGAAACATATCAGGCATATAAAGCGTTCTTAAAGAATGCATAATTCATAGAACTGTAGTTAAAACAGGTAGTAAACTTTATGTATTTCCACCTTGGATAAAACCAAGGTGTTTTTTGATTGATCTATGATACAATAATCAAGAGGTGATTTGATGAAACAATTAACACTTGGAATGGTGGCTCATGTTGATGCAGGTAAAACCACATTAAGTGAGTCATTACTCTATACGACAGGGACAATAAAACATCAGGGTCGTGTTGATCATAAAGATACATTTCTTGACTATAATACACAGGAAAGAGAAAGAGGAATCACTATCTTTTCTAAGGTTTCTTCTCTTGATTATAAGAATAACCATTTCACATTTATTGATACACCAGGGCATGCTGATTTTAGTGGAGAAATGGAACGTGCATTAAGTGTTCTTGATTATGCTATAGTGATTATCAATGGTTTAGATGGAGTGCAGGCGCATACTAAAACAATCTGGAACCTATTAGAACACTATCATGTACCAGCCTTCATCTTTGTGAATAAAATGGATTTAACACATTATACAAAAGAAGAGTTATTAGACTCTTTATCACAATTATCTCCTCATATCATGGATATGAGTGCTTCTGAAGAAGACATTGCAGCACTTGATGAAGAGATGATAGAAGAATATTTAGAAACAGGGTTTTTAAAGGATACATCTATCGCAAAAGCGATTTCTAATAGACATCTTTATCCACTCTATTTTGGTAGTGCCCTTAAGAACCAAGGTGTAGATGAATTACTCGATGCCTTAGACCGTTATACTTTAGAAAAAGAACCACAGACAGAATTATCTGCACAGGTCTTTAAGATTACAAGAGATGAAAGAGGAGAACGTCTTGTCTTTATTAAGGTCACTGGTGGCAGGCTTCATGTACGTGATACAATTCATGATGAAAAGATTCATCAAATTAGGTTATATCAAGGGAACCGCTATACTTTAGTAGAAGAAGCATCTCAGAATGATATTGTCGCCTTAACAGGTATTAAGAAGCTTCAGGCAGGGGATTATATTGGATTAGGACATGTGATTCATTCAACACTGAGACCTTCTATGTTGTATTCAATTCAACCGTCCAAAGAGGCAGATATCAACCATTTCTTTTCTTCTTTAAAGGTATTAGGTGAAGAAGAACCATTACTTCATTTAAAACTCTTTGATGATCATGCCCAAGTTTCTTTAATGGGTGAAGTTCAAATAGATATTCTTAAACAATTAATGAAAGATCGTTTTAATGAAGATATCACAGTAGATGAAGGAGAAGTCGCTTATCTAGAAACAATCAAAGAACCAGTAGAAGGGGTAGGACACTTTGAACCACTCAGACACTATAGTGAAGTCCATCTTTACTTAGAACCACTTCCTCAAGGTTCAGGACTTGTCTTTGATAATCAATGTCAGAATAACTTAGAAGAGAGATATCAAAATCTCATCATGACACACTTACAGGAAAAAGAACACTTAGGTGTACTCACAGGTTCTCCTATTACAGACATGAAAATCACACTTATAGGTGGTAAAGCTCACTTAAAACATACAGAAGGAGGAGACTTCAGAGAAGCCACTTATCGTGCTATTAGACAAGGGTTAAAAATGACTGAATCAGTCATTTTAGAACCATATTATAAATATGAATTAGTCATTCCTACAGAGGCTTTGAGTAAGGTTTACTATGCTTTAGAAGACTATCCAACACCTACTGTAGTGAATGAGAATAATGATATTACAACACTTCATGGAGAAGCACCTGTTTTATTCTTGACTCACTACCAAAAAGAACTTCTGACTTCCACAAAAGGAAAAGGACAGCTTTTCTTCTTAGATACATTCTATGCACCGGTAGAAAATCAGGAAGAAGTGATAACTAAATGTGATTATGACAGTGAATCAGATTTAGATAATCCTACAGGTTCTATCTTCTGTTCACATGGTGCAGGATATTATGTCCCTTATGATGAAGTAAGAGAGAAGATACATTTACCTCTTTATAGTGCGATGAAACAGGAACATACTTATACACATAATCTTGTACATATTAGTGATGAAGAACTTAAAAGAGTATATGAACGTACCTATGGTCCAATAGATACAAAACTTGCAAGTGACTACTATAAACCAAAACAAGATCATGTTTCATCTAATACAGTACAGGTACTAGATGAATATTTGATTGTGGATGGATATAATGTCATCTTTGCCTGGGATGAATTGAAAGAACTTGCGAAAGAAAACCTAGGTAGTGCAAGAGATAAGCTTATTGATATATTGATGAGCTATAAAGGGTATCGTGGCTGTCATATGATCCTTGTCTTTGATGCTTATAAGGTTCCACAGAATAAAGGCAAGAGTCAGATGTATCATGATATGGAAATCGTTTATACAAAAGAAGGACAGACAGCGGATGCTTATATTGAAAGCATCACAAAACAGATGGCAGGACAATATCGTCTTGTGGTAGCCACAAGTGATAATCTTGAACAGAAAATTGTATTAGGCCATGGGGCGACACGTATCTCATCAAGAGAATTACTTCAGGATGTCATTTCTCGTTCTAAAATCCAAAAAGAAGAGTTTGAAAGAAAAAATCCCCAAATGCATAGTTATGCATTTGAGGATCTCAAGAAGTCTTAGGACTTCTTTTTTTATTTAATAGATGTAACTGTATAATCTTTATCTTCTACAGCTTTCTTTAAGACATCATTAGATACTTCTTTACTTAAAGTCACAACTGCAGTGCCTTTTTCATGACTTACATCAGCACTTTCTACACCATCTACAGCTTCTAATGCCTTCTTTACAGCCATTTCACAATGACCACACATCATACCAGTAATTTCTAAAGTCTTTTCCATTGTTTTCTTCTCCTTTTTCTTTCTTTTTATATCTTTTGATGCATCATGCATAGAGAAAGTATTTAATCTTAATGCATTCATACATACAAAGAAACTAGATAAACTCATGGCAGCAGCCCCTAACATAGGACTCATCTGCCATCCTGTTAAGTGAATAAATACACCAGCAGCAATAGGAATACAAATCGCATTATAGAAAAATGCCCAGAATAAGTTTTCATGGATATTTCTTAATGTCGCACGAGAGAGTCTAATAGCAGCAGTGACATCTGTCAGCTTACTATTCATTAAGACAACATCAGCAGCATCTATCGCAATATCAGTACCTGCCCCAATCGCAATTCCAATATCCGCACGTGTAAGGGCAGGTGCATCATTGATTCCATCGCCCACCATCGCCACTTTACCATGCTTTTGTAAATCTCTAATAACACTCTCTTTACCATCAGGTAATACACCTGCAATTACTTCATCCACACCGGCTTTTTTACCAATTGCATCTGCAGTCTTCTTGTTGTCACCTGTCAACATTACAACTTGAATACCCATGTTCTGCATTTCTTTAATAGCCTGAGGGCTATCTTCCTTCATTGTATCAGCCACACAGATCATACCAAGATAAGTATCATCATAACTAAAGAATAGAGGTGTCTTACCTTCCATTGCCTTGTCAGATGCCTGTGTCATCATTTCTTCAGGAATATGCTTTTCCATCATCTTGATGCTTCCACCTAATACTTCTTTACCATGAATTAACCCTCTTAATCCATGACCAGGTAATATCTCGAAGTCTTCAACATCTTCACTACCTTGATAATAATCAGTCACAGCTTTACCAAGAGGATGCTCACTCTTTTTTTCTAGACTAGAAGCATAATTTAATAGTACTTCTTTTTCTATCTTATAAGGGACCACATCAGTCACTACAGGAGTTCCTTTTGTGATTGTACCTGTCTTATCTAACGCAATAATATCAATAGATCCTGCCACTTCTAATGATTCAGATGTCTTAAACAAGATACCATGCTTTGCACCCATACCATTACCTACCATAATAGCTACTGGTGTTGCAAGACCTAATGCACATGGACATGAAATAACTAAAACGGAAATAGCACGGGCAATAGAGAATCCAATACTCTTTCCTAGAATCATCCAGACAATAAATGTGACTAATGCAATACCGATAATCACAGGTACAAAGATACCAGAGACCTGATCCGCTTTCTTTGCGATAGGTGCTTTAGTAGATGCTGCATCACTCACCATCTGAATAATCTGTGAAAGTGTTGTATCCTCACCTACACGAGTGGCACGTACTTTAATAAAGCCTGACTGATTAAGTGTTGCACCTGATACTGTATCATTTACTGTTTTATCAACAGGAATACTTTCACCTGTTAAGGCAGATTCATCAATAGCTGTAGAACCTTCCACAATCACACCATCAACAGGAATATTTTCACCTGGTCTGACAATAAACAAATCACCCTTATTCACTTCATCAATACTTACAGTGACTTCTTTATTATCCTTAATAATGACTGCAGTCTGAGGTGCAAGATCCATTAAACTCTTTAAGGCATCTGTAGTACGTCCTTTAGACATTGCCTCTAACATCTTACCAACAGTAATTAAAGTAGGAATCATAGCTGCAGATTCAAAATAGAGATCATGTCCTAAACTCATCACCTTCATCATCTGTCCCTGGCTCATGGCATCAATCATTAAATATAAAACAACTAAGCTATAACCAAAAGCAGCACTAGACCCTAATGCGACCAAAGCATCCATGTTAGGGGATAATTGAAATAAACTCTTATACCCATTAACAAAGAATGCTTTATTAATGACTAAAATAATAATAGTCAATAACATTTCTGTTACTGCAAGAGATACATGATTCTCCAAAAACGAAGGTACAGGCCATTTCCACATCATATGACCCATAGATAAATACATTAATAGTATTAAGAATACTAGAGAAGTAATCAGTCTCTTCTTTAATTTTGGTGTCTCATGATCGACTAAAGAATCATCTTTTACTTTTTTAACACCTTTTTCACTTGCACCATATCCAATATCCTCAATTGCCTGAATAATAGATTCAGAAGATGCTGTTCCTTCTACGCCCATAGAATTTGTGAGTAAAGAAACAGAACAGCTATCTACACCATTAATATGAGCTACAGTTTTTTCAATACGATTGGCACACGCTGCACAACTCATACCAGTAATATTATATTGTTTCATTTCATCACCTTCTGTAATACTTTCACTAATTCATCAATTGTTTCATCATGACCTTCTTTAATATCATCCACAACACATGTCTTAATATGCTTTGCAAGTAATTCTTTATTAAAACTATTCAAAGCTGCATTGACTGCAGAAACCTGAACAAGAATATCAGGACAATAAGCATCTTTTTCTACCATGCCTTCAATTCCTCGAATCTGACCTTCGATACGTTTGAGGCGGTTCATGAGTTTTTTCTTTTCTTCTTCACTACGATCCTTATGACGTTCACTGCAGCAGCAATCTTTTTTATTCATTATTTCACCTCCTGTTCCAATCATATACCCTGTAGGGGTATACGTCAAGCGATGTGATTGTTGTATAATGACCACAAGGAGAAATGAATTATGAAAACAAATAAACTCGTGCAGGGTGCACTCATCGCATCACTCTTTGGTGTCCTTGCAGTACTCAATACAATGACAGGTACGATGTTTGATAGCTTAATTGGCTATGGAATGGCTATTCCTATGGCTATTTATAGCTATAAGACAGGCCTTAAAGAAGCTTTAATGACTTCCGTTGCTTCCATGGTCATTGCCTTCCTGTTTGGAACACTCAGTTATGTATTAATTGTCCTCTCATCACTTGGTATGGGAACAGTTGTAGGGCTATGTTTAAAAAATAAAGCTAAGAAAGAAACAATGCTGGTGCTCGGTGCTACATTCTTCTTTTTATCTGACTTTTTATATTTCTATGTATTCTCAGGAGTACTAGGTATTAACTTACTCACTGAAGCAAAAGAAATGTATAACCAGATTATTGCGGCTGTGCCTTCTTTATCAAATGCTTTTACTTTCCAGAACTTCTATAATCTCATTCCACTCTCTATACTTATCATGTCATTCTTACAGAGTTATCTAGTCATGATGTTATGTGCATTATTCTTTAAACGCTTAAGAATACCTTTTGATATGAGTATTCATATTGCGACATTTAGATTCAGTCCTAAAATGGGCTATATTCTCGCAATCATGCTTGCAGGTAGTATGATTGCGAGACAATATTTTGGAAATGTTGTTATTGTACAATATATCTATTTTATTAGTATCTTAGGATTTATGGTGGATGGACTTGCTTTCCTCTCTTTTTATCTTATTATCAGAAACCATGGACGTTATTCTAACTTACTTATATTTTTAGTATTCATTCCGTTCCTACAGACACTATTAGTGATTCTAGGAATTATTGATATATTTGTTGAAATACGTCAAATACTGTATAATAAGTATCAATAAGGAGGGCCTCTACAATGACGAGAAAAGTTGCACAACTTAGAAATATCTTTGTTCTTTTACTCGTATTTATTACCTTTGCGACCTTTGCGGCTTTTGGTATATTTCATCAGGCTTGGATGCTTCGTCTTGCGATATTTGCGGTTATTACGAATGTAATCTACATATCGTTACTATTCTATATGGGCTACTTAATGGATCAAAACAGCTATTCAGTCAGTGATGCTTTAGGTATTGATGCAAAGAATGCTTTGATCTATGGTGGCGTAGGACTGATTCAATATGATGAAAACAGAAACATTACATGGGTTTCAGACTTCTTAAAGGCATTAAATATCAATATTGTAGGAATCAAGCTATTAGAATGGCAGCCTACACTTGCTAGTCTTTTTGATGATGAAGATGTCAAAACAATAGAAGTCAAAGGAAAGAAATTCGAAGTATATAATAGTGCGGATACAAGACTCATCTATATGAAGGATGTGACACAATATGTCTCTTTATCACAGGACTATGAAGATATGCAGGTATGCATGGGTTATATTACTGTGGATAACTATGATGAAATTATTGCGAATGTAGATGAATCACAGAAGGTAAAGATTCAAAATTTATGCCGTAGTACAATTACTGACTGGGCATATAAGAATGGTATGATCATTAGACGTTATCAGACAGGTAAATACATTGTCTTCTTTAATGAACGTATCTATAAGAAACTTATTGAATCTAAATTCTCTATTTTGGATGATTTCAAGAATGCGATAGAAGAATTAGATGTACTTATGACATTATCTATTGGTATTGGTAGAAGTACAAAGGTATTAAGAGAATTAGAAGAACTTGCTTCTTCAGCATTAAGTCTTGCTTATTCACGTGGTGGTGACCAGATTGCGATTAAGAGTGGTAAAGATCATGTACGTTACTTTGGTGGTAAAACAGATGCATTTGAAACATCTTCTAAAGTACGTTCACGTATTATGGCACAATCTCTTGCCGGTCTTATTAGTCGTTCACGTAATGTCTTAGTTATGGGACATAAGAACTCAGATTTGGATTCATTTGGTGCTTCTCTTGCGGCTGCGCGTATTGCAGAGAATTTAGGTAAGAGAGCCAATATCGTGATTGACTATGAATCTCTTGAAGAAAAAACAAAAGGTGTCGTAGAAATGTTGAGAAGTAATCCTGATTATAAGGGTTTAATGTTGACTATTTCAGAAGCACTTGAAAAAACTAATAAAGATACTTTATTAATCTGTGTAGATAACCATAAGGATTCATTGGCTATTAGCCGTTCAGTACTTGATAAAGTAAAAAACAAGGTCATTATTGACCACCATCGTCGTAGTGAAGAATTTATTTCTTCACCGGTTCTCACATACTTAGAACCATCTGCATCCTCTACAGTAGAATTACTTGTAGAACTATTTGATTACCAGCAACATGAAATTGAAATTTCATCACTTGATGCGACAGTTATGTATACGGGGATGCTAGTAGATACAAACTATTTCAGACAGCATGTGGGTACAAGAACATTCCAGTCAGCAGCTAAACTCAAAGAAGCACAGGCTGACTTAGCACTTGCATATGAATTATTAGAAGATTCATTTGAATGTATGAAAGAAATATTTGATATCACAGAATCAGCTTATCGTTATAAGGATAGATTCCTTATTGCGACAGGCAAAGATGACGAACTCAGTCGTTCTACTCTCGCAAAGGCTGCAAACCAATTAGTATATGTTTCTGGCATTTATGCTGCATTTGCGATAGGATATATATCTAAGAACACAGTGGCAATCAGCGCACGTAGTTCTAAGAAGATCAATGTCCAGATGATTATGGAAGATCTTAATGGTGGTGGTCATTTCTCTATGGCTGCCTGTCAGATTGAAAATGTGACGATCGAAGAAGCAAAAGAGAGATTAGAACATGCAATAGATGCATATTTGGAAGATAGGGGTGTATAAATATGAAAGTTATTTTATTAGAAGATGTGAAAAAAGTTGGTAAGAAGGGTGAAATCGTTAATGTATCTGACGGTTATGGACAGAACTTCTTAATTAAGAATGGTAAAGCTTTAATGGCAACAGAAACAGGTAAGAAGATTGTTGCTCAGCAGGAAGAAGAAAAGAAACAGGAAAACTTAAAGAAGAAAGAAGAAGCTCAGGAACTTGCAAAGAAGCTTGAAACTATTGTGGTAGAATTCAAAGTAAAGACTGGTAAGGATGGTAAGAGCTTTGATCATGTTTCTACAAAACATATCGCAAAGAAATTATTAGAAGAACATGGTATTAAGATTGATAAGAGAAAGTTCATCAATGCATATCCAGTAGGTGCTTTAGGAACTACTAAGTTGAAGATTGAACTTTATAAAGGTGTTATTGCGACTATCAATGTTCATCTATCTGAAAAATAAGGTGAATACTTATGGATACAAGAGAACTCCCTCATGACTTAGAGGCAGAACGTGCTTTGTTAGGGGCGATGTTGATTGATAAGAATGCATGTAATGATGTCATCAACATGGCAACACCTCAGGATTTCTATCTTGATGCGCATCGACTGATCTTTACAGGTATGAAGTTTCTTCATGACGGGAATAAACCAATTGATGCTACTACAGTGACTGATTATTTAATTAACCAGAAGATATTAGAAAAAGTAGGTGGAGTAGACTACTTATTGGTACTTGCGAATTCAGTACCAACAGTCGCTCATACACCGCATTATCTTAAGATATTAAATGAGAAGTCATTACTTAGAAGGCTTATTAAAGAAGCTACAAACATCGTACAAGATGCTTATGGTGAAATTACTGATATTAATGATTTTATTGATACAGTAGAAAAAGATGTATTAGAAGTCACAAGAGATAGAAATGCCGGTGAATTCAAGACAATTGAAAGTGTTGTACAGAATGTCACAGCCAGAATGAATCTTCTTCAGAAAAATGGTGGAGTTGTCTCTGGTGTAAAGACAGGCTATAAAGAATTAGATAAATTAACATCAGGCTTTCAGCCAGGTGATTTAGTTATTCTTGCAGCTAGACCTTCTGTAGGTAAAACAGCTTTTGCCTTGAATATTGGTTTTAACTCATCACTTAATAGTGAAGAAGCTGTCGCAATATTTTCACTAGAAATGCCTGCTGAACAGCTTGTAACCAGATTAATATGCTGTGCAGGATCTATTGATAACGATAAATTAAAAACAGGTGCGATTTTAAAAGAGAATGCGAATAAATATTATGCAGCAGCAGATCGTGTCACACGTTGTAATTTATATATTGATGATACACCAGCTGTTAAGATTGGTGAAATTGCAGCTAAATGCAGAAGACTACAAAGAGAACAGGGATTAAAGATGGTTATTATCGATTACCTCCAGTTAATCTCTGGTCCATCTTCATCAAGAGAATCAAGACAGCAGGAAGTATCTGATATCTCTAGACAGTTAAAAGCACTAGCAAGAGAATTAAAGTGTCCAGTTATTGCCTTATCACAGCTTTCTCGTCAGGTTGAACAGCGTAAAGGAAAACCAATGTTGTCCGACTTAAGAGAATCTGGGGCTATCGAACAGGATGCCGATATCGTCGCTTTCCTTCATCGTGAAGACTATCAGAATAAAGAAAAAGAAGCAGAAACAAACGGCTTAACAGAAATTGTTGTGGCTAAGCACAGAAATGGTGCAACAGCCGATATCAGCCTTGTATTTGAAAAACAATACTCACGTTTCTCAGATTACTATACAGGTCCAGAAAACCAGAATAGTGGTGAAGGACTAAGAATTTAAAAGCAGTGGCTCATGAGCCACTGCTTATTTTCTTGGTCTGAATTGTATTTTTTTCTGATTCTCAAATTTAATAGGTTTTTCTACTATTTCATGACAATGACGACAACGTGGTTCATAGGCTTCCTTAGCACCTACTAAGACAATAGGATCATTAAAAGAAGCAGGTTTACCATTAATAATACGCTGTGTTCTAGTGGCTGGTGCACCACATTTTGCACATACTGCAGTTAGCTTAGTCACGAACTCAGCACGTGTTAATAAATCAGGTAAGACACCAAATGGTTCACCACGGAAATCTTTATCTAAACCAGCAACCATTACACGTAATCCACTATCTGCAAGATACTCACAGATATCAACAACATCCTCATCAAAAAACTGTACTTCATCAATCGCTACAACATCTGTATCATAATTTACATGATTAAGTATTTCCTTTGCTTCACTGATGACAATACAAGGTACTTTACTTCCTGCATGTGAAGCAATTTCAGTTGTAGAATAACGATCATCAATCTTTGGCTTAAATACAAGAATATTCTTTCTTGCATAAGACAATACATTAATACGACGAATTAATTCTTCAGTTTTCCCTGCAAACATACATCCACAGATGACTTCTATCCATCCTTCACGATATTGATTATACATTTAAAACCTCCTAAAAGTTCACATAGATTTCATATACTCACTGTATTATACAATTGTAGAAAAGAAAAGCCATAAAAAATTTTCCCTTAATCCCATTAAAAAGAGTCGGTCATCATTCCGACTCTTTTTGTTAGTTTAATTCATTAATGACTTCATCAAGAGAATCTAATATTTTATATGTCTTATTTGCATATTCTTCTGTAGGATATTTCATATCAGGGATACAGATTACTTTAATACCAGCTGAAGAAGCGGCCTGGATACCTGCTTCACTATCTTCTAATACAATCGCTTCATCAGTTTTTACACCAAGCTTTTCACATGATTTTAAGAAGACTTCAGGATGTGGTTTACCATGAGTTACTTCATCCCCACAAATTGAGTCATCGAAATATTGTGTAATATGAGCCTGTGCAAGAATAGTATCGACACGATCACGATTAGAAGAAGTAGCCACAATAGTCTTATAACCATTTTCTTTTAAATAATTAAGAAGCACTAATAAACCTTTCTTAACTGGTACACCTTCTGTTTCAAAACGTTTAGCCATTAAAGCATGTACATCTTTAATGACATCATCAATAGGAAAGTCCTTACCATAAGTATCGTAAAATCTTTCATAGATTCCTTTGATAGGTTTCCCTAATAAAGTTTTATAGAATGTTTCATCCATTGTCAAATTCATTGGTTTTATGATTTCCTGATAACATTCAAAAGTCACTCTTTCAGAATCAATCATCAAACCGTCCATATCAAAAATAACTGCTTTAATCATATTTACAAACCTCCAATTTATATATTCAAGTATATAAGAAATAGAAAGCGTCTTCAATTAATTGCGAAAAATAATTGAATATATTATAATGGGTACGATTTGGAACAATTAACAAATTTATTAGATGAAATCAATATTATTAAAAGAAAGGATAGAAGATGAATACACTATTAGAAAGACTACAGACAGTAGAAAAAAGATATGAAGAATTAACACAGATCCTTATGGACCCATCTATCGCGAATGATATTCAGAAGATGACACAGGCTTCTAAAGAACAGGCTTCTTTAGAAAAGGCTTATAACTTATATAAAGAATACAAGGCTTTATTAGATGGTATTGAAGAAGCCAAAGAATTATTAAATGAAAATGATCCTGAAATCAAAGAAATGGCTAAGATGGAATTAGAAGAATTAGAAAAGAAACAGCCAATCATGGAACATGATATCCAGATTGAATTAATTCCTAAGGATCCAAATGATGAAAAGAACGTAGTAATGGAAATCCGTGGTGCAGCCGGAGGAGATGAAGGTAATATCTTCGCAGGTGACTTATTTAGAATGTATTCTAAGTATGCTGAATCACAGGGATGGAAGATTGAAATTGAAGATGCTCAGCCTTCTGAAGCTGGAGGATATTCACTTGTATCATTTATTATCAAGGGTACTGGTGTATATTCTAAGATGAAGTTTGAATCTGGTTCACATCGTGTACAGCGTGTGCCTAAGACTGAAACACAGGGACGTGTTCATACATCAACTGCCACAGTATTAGTTATGCCAGAAGCAGAAGAAGTAGATATCGATATTGATCCAAAGGATTTAAGAGTTGATACTTACCGTTCATCTGGTGCTGGAGGACAGCATATCAATAAGACTGACTCTGCCGTACGTATTACACATATTCCAACAGGAATTGTGGCAACAAGCCAGGATGGTCGTTCACAGCATGATAACCGTGCTAAGGCTATGCAGTCATTACGTACAAGACTTTATGAAGCTAAATTAAGAGAAGAAGAAGAAAAACTAGGAAACGAACGTCGTAATAAGATTGGTTCAGGTGACCGTGCTGAAAAGATCAGAACATATAACTATCCTCAGAACCGTGTCACTGACCATCGTATTGGTTTAACTATTCAGCAGTTAGATCGTATTATGGAAGGTAAATTAGAACCAATCATCGATGCATTAATCAATGAAGATCAGAGATTAAAACTTCTAGGAGAAGAAGAATAAGTGCTATTAGGTGAATTACTTAAACATGCACATGATTTAATTGATGATCCACATACAAATATCCCTGAAAGACTCTATGAAGATCTCACAGGAGATGCTTATTATCAACTATTGTTGAAGAGGGAAGAGCCTGTTGAAGAGGCTCTTCTTATGCAATATAAGGATTATTTGGATAGATATTTAAAGGGTGAACCTTATCAGTATATTATTGGAAAAGAATATTTTTATGGTAGAGAGTTTGATGTCAATCCAAGTGTTTTGATTCCTCGTTATGAAACAGAAGAACTTGTAGAAAAAGTTTTATCTTATATAAAACCAGGAATGGTTGTGGCAGATATAGGTACAGGCTCAGGCGCTATTGCAGTCACATTAGCTTGTGAATCTAAGGGAGATCTATATGCAGTAGATATCTCTAAAGAAGCTCTTAAAACAGCATCTCATAATGCGAAGAAGCATGAAGCTTCCGTCACATTCTTAGAAGGGGACTTATTACAGCCTCTTATAGATAAAGATATTCACGTAGATATTCTTGTCTCTAATCCACCTTATATTGATTATGATGAAGTATTGGATCCTCGAGTAGTGGATCATGAACCACATCTTGCATTATTTGCGGATGATCATGGTTATGCATGTTATGAAAATATATTTAAACAAGCTCCCTCAATATTAAAGGAGAAAGCGATTCTTGCATTTGAAATTGGATATAATCAAGGAGAAAGAATGAAACATCTTGTTCCTCTCTATTTTCCAGATGATACATTTGAAGTCATCAAGGATATCAATGGAAAGGATAGAATGTTGTTCATTTATCATAACTATGAAAATATTTGAAACTGAACGTCTTACAATTAGAACACTTGATGAAAATGATATTGATCGTCTTGTAGAATATCGCAGTAAAAAGACTGTGTCTCAGTATCAATCCTGGAATAGATATACAAAAAGAGATGCGGTGAAACTCATCAAGAAGTGTAAAGATACTGTAATAGAGCATAAAAAAGGGTCTATGCAGTTTGGTATTACAATCAAAGGGAGCCAGCATCTTATTGGTGATTTACATATAGAAATCATGGCACCTCATACATTCTCTATTGGTTATACGTTAGATGATGTTTTCTGGAATAATGGTTTTGGCACTGAAGCGGTACTCGGACTCTTAAGCTATATGCATGAAGAACATGGTTTCTTCAAATGTATTGCCTATATCTATAAACAGAATGAAAAATCAAGACATCTCTTAAAGAAGATTGGTTTTAAGAAGTTTGATGAATCTTTCTTCTATGGGGATGAAGGATATATTTTTGACCTCGGTAACTTACAAAACATATATTTTGTGCTACAATAACAGATACGAGGTGGAACTATGATTAAAGAATATATTAAGAAGTATAGTAAAGCATCTATCATCACATCAGTGATTATGATTATTGCTTCAGTATTGTTGATTGTTTTCCCAAAGACAATGTTGGATATTGTAGTTTATGTGATTTCAGGTGCATTATTTGTGGATGGTCTCATTCATCTTGTGACTTACTTTGCGTTAACTCATGATATGCGTATCTTTTCTAATGATTTATTAGAAGGTATTCTCGCATTACTAGCAGGCGTTTTTGTTGCATTCAATGCTGATGCATTCATTAGTGCACTCACAATGATCATTGGCTTATGGATTGTGATCAAAGGCTTATTAAACTTACAGCTCTCATTCCAGTTACAGCAGATTATTGAATTCAATTGGTTCTGGATCTTCTTATGTGCTGTATTTTGTGTTGCATTAGGTGTATTTATTATTGTACATCCTGTTGATATGGCTATTGGTTTGACTATGGCTGAAGGTATTGTATTATTAGTTACTGAAGTATTGAGTCTTATTCAGACAATCTATGTTTTATATAAGCTCAATCATTCTAAAATGTCTAGATCATATATTAATTAAAAAGTACCATCACGGTACTTTTTTCATAAATAAATCCTTTCGTTTGTCATAGGCGGAAACCCACTGCCTTTAGGCGATGGGAGGAGCCTCGTAAATCATTATCTATTCTCCCTGACTTTCAATATATTTTTGTATAGTTGCTGATGACACTTCTCCAATGCTACAAGCAAAATAACCATCTGAGCAAAATGTTTTTTCCTTCCAATACTGTTTTGATAAGACTGAACTATACTTTTGCCATAAGTGGTATGTTGTTTCCTGCTTTACAATTCAAACTCTATCTGCTGTATCGTAACTTAATAAGAAATGTATATGGTCTTTGTCAGTTTTTATCGCAATAATTTCGTAGCGCGAGTATTAGTCATATCGAGAATCTCTTGTTTAACATCATCAGCAATAGAGCCTTTTAGTAGTTGTTTACGGTATTTGGTTACTAGAACTATATGTACTTTAAGGCTGTATTTTCGTCTGTTATGACGATTGTATCTACTATCCACAGTTCACCTCAAAATATAGATATTTTGCTATAAATTAAATATAATATATAGTGAAATATCTATGAAAGGAGTACATCTATGGAACAGATGACTATTACAGCTAAAATTCAAATAATCGTAGCTGAAACAGATAAGGTTTTGCTTGATGAAACAATGTCTGTTTATCGTAATGCCTGTAATTATGTTTCAGACTATGTATTCCGCACTCATGACTTAAAGCAGTTTTCACTTAATAAGGCTTTGTATTCTACTTTACGAGAAAAGTTTAACCTTAAATCGCAGATGGCTCAGTCTGTTTTGAAGACTGTTATCGCCAGATATAAGACCATTCTTGAGAATCAGAATGAGTGGATTAAACCATCGTTCAAAAACCTCAGTATGATTTGGTTTGGAACAGAGATTATTCCTTAACACAAAACCGTTTTTCAATCAATACGCTTAATGGTCGTGTAAAGTTATCTTATTTTTCAAATGGAATGTCTAAGTATTTCGATCATACGATTTATAAGTTTGGTACTGCCAAACTTGTAAGTAAGCATGGTAAATACTATCTGCACATACCAGTTACCTATGAGATTGAAGAAAGTAATATTTCTGATATCTGTAATGTTGTAGGTATTGACAGAGGTATTAACTTTGTTGTTGCAACTTATGACAGCAAACATAAGTCTGGATTTGTTAGTGGTAAAGCTATTAAACAGAAACGTGCTAACTATTCCAAGCTTCGTAAGGAACTTCAAATGCGACATACGCCATCCTCAAGACGAAGACTAAAAGCTATCGGTCAGCGAGAAAACCGTTGGATGCAGGATATTAACCATCAGGTATCGAAGGCACTCGTTGAAAACAACCCAAAGCACACTCTCTTTGTATTGGAAGATTTGTCAGGTAT
>NZ_JACRWG010000024.1:0-35222 GCF_014306455.1 Catenibacterium faecis | reverse complement strand
TCATCCTGAGCCAGGATCAAACTCTCCACTGAATATGTGAAGAGCTGATGTTCAGCTCATCAATTAAATGTTTTCAAATAAATCTGACGTGTATCTGTTCAGTTTTCAATGTTCTGTCTGCGCTCCTCACCGGAGTGCTCACTTATACTACCATCATTCATTTTCTTTGTAAAGACTTTTTTTGATTTTTATTCATTTTTTATAATAAAAATGTAAAAAACAGCCTATAAACGCTATTTTAGCGCCTATAGGCTATGTTTTATTTGTTCATTGATTTTTCAATTGCGTTAATGAATGCACTGCGCATACCTGCATCCTCTAAAGCTTTTACGCCTCTAATAGTAGAACCGCCTGGTGAAGTGACATTATCCTTTAAGATACCTGGATGAAGATCTGTTTTTAATTGCATCTTTCCTGATCCAAGTACTGTCTGACTTGCAAGCTTATAAGCCATTTTTCTTGGCATGCCCTGCATAACAGCTCCATCAGCTAACGCTTCAATCACCATATAGATATAAGCAGGTGCACACCCTGATAATGCGCCACCTACACCCATTAAGTGGTTTGGTACGACTTCTATTTCTCCTACTGATGAGAAAGCATCTTTAATAGTACTAAATTCTTCATCAGTCAAAGAATGAGTCTGTTCTAATAAACACATGCCTTCTCTTACTGCCATTGGAGTATTTGGCATAACTGTTAGATGTCTTGTAGATGCATCTAATAGTGTATTGTATTTATCGAAGTCATAGCCAAGTACAATAGAAACAACTGCTTTGCCTTTTAAATCTTCTTTGATATCAGCTACTACTGATTCAATCACCTGTGGTTTAACACATAAAAAGACAAAATCACTTTCTTTTACGACCTCATGTGCATCATTTAGAGCTACAATCCCAAAAGAGCTCATTTTATCTAGTTGAGCTTTATTTAAATCATAAGCACATATTTCTTTACCTGGAATAAATCCAGATTCTACAAAACCTTGCGCAATCGCACTCGCCATATTACCCATGCCTACAAAACCAAATTTATACATAAGAATTCCCCCTTGTAAAAAAAGCTAACATAATGTTAGCTTAAATTTTTCTATTTCTAATAAAGCCTGGTAATGGATCTTCATCATCATCTTCAACAACTGTAGTTGTCTTATTACCATGTACTGTATATGTCTGTTTTGGAGTTACTACAACTTCTTCTTCAGGCTGATCTTCTTCAAAACCAGTCGCAATGATAGTAACGATGATCTGATCATCTAACTGATCATTAGAAGCTACACCCATGATTGCATTGACATCATTGCCAATTGCTTCAGTAATAGTCGCAAATGCTTCGCTTGCTTCAAATAATGACATGCTTGGTCCACCAGTAATGTTGACGATTGCATCCTTTGCACCGTTGATAGATACATCTAATAATGGAGATGATACAGCACGTTTTGCAGCTTCCTGTGCTTTATTTTCACCTTCAGCCATACCAATACCAATAAGTGCATCGCCACGATCCTTCATGACTGAGCTAACATCCGCAAAATCAAGGTTGATCATTGCTGGAATCGCAATTAAATCAGTAATAGTCTGAACAGACTGACGTAAAATGTTATCTGCTTCTCTGAATGCTTCATTCATTGGACGATTACCAATTACTTCTAGAAGACGATCGTTAGATACAACGATAATAGAGTCTACGTTCTTACGTAATTCTTCTAAACCTGCAAAAGCCTGTCTTTTTCTTCTAGGCCCTTCAAATGTAAAAGGAGAAGTGACAACACCTACTGTTAATGCACCTAAATCTCTTGCAATCTTTGCAACAACTGGTGCACCACCAGTACCTGTTCCACCACCCATTCCGGCAGCAACAAAGACCATATTTGCATCAGCTAAAGCTTCTCTAATTTCATTTTCAGATTCCTGAGCTGCTTTACGTCCGATTTCTGGATTTCCTCCAGCACCTAATCCCTGTGTAATATCTTTTCCTAAGAAGATCTTGTTCACACCTGTAATACCTTTTAATACCTGTGCATCAGTGTTTGCTACATAGAAATCAACACCTTTTACTCCATCAGTCACCATTCTATTAACGGCGTTGTTTCCTCCGCCACCTACACCAATAACTTTTATTTTTGCAACCTTCACAAAATCTAAATTTTCATCCATTGTCCTACCCTCACTTTAATCATCACTTAATATCGAATCAAAAAACTTTCTAAACTTGCCTTTATGATGAGTTGTTTCAGTCTTAGCCATCGTTAGACCTCTCACCTTTAAACTCATCGTGCTTGATAAATCAGGAAGAACAAGTGATACAACATCTTCACCTATCAATTCCTTACGATCATCTAGGCAATATAACATACCTAAACACGGTACCAGAGACATATCTCTTGCACCTACTGTTTCAGGTCGATAACATCTTACAGGTGTACCTAATACATCTGTCGCAATTAAATTGAGGCAAGGTAATTCCCCTCCACCGCCGACAACAACAGTTTCATAAGTACGTCCATCATTGATAGCATCTAAACAGTGTTTAATTTGTGCCATCATTTCCCACACAGCTGTCTGTAATACTTCAGACAAATCCCTCTGTGTATAATTCTTTTCTACCCCATCTACGATAGTAGTATGGATAATATCTTCTTCACCAAGACCATTTTCACATGTGCCGTATTTCACTTTATATATTTCGGCCTGTTCCATAGAAATCTGCCATGCATCTGCAATAGCACAAGTTAAGGTATAGCCACCTATTGGTACAGTCTTCAAATATTTCAAATAGCCCTCTTCAAAGAAAGAAATAGTTGAATGATCATATCCGATATTGATCATCACTGCACCTTCTTGAAGATATACAGCATCAAACGCTTCTTTTGCAGAAGCATATGCATCAATCGTAATATCAATAACATCCAATCCTGCTTTTTCTACAGCTGTCAGGTAAGAATACAATACCTTCTTGTTTGTAGTAATCACAAGTGCTTCTACCTTTAAAGAGGCAGAACGCATACCAAGAGGCATATGATCCACTTCTTTTGTATCTAAAAGATACTTTACAGGAATAGTTGATACAATTTCTTCTTTCTTGCTCTTTTCAAAACGTTGTGCAATCTTCAAAACACGTACAATATCACTGACCTCAATTTTATCCTGAGGTGAATTCACTTTTGTAATACCTTTAGTTTGGTATGTTCTTGCATAATTGCTAGGAAGAACAAGTGCAACAGATGTAATTGTTGTATTCAATTCAGCATCTGCTTCCTTAATAATTGATCTGATTTCATCAACCAGTACTTCTTCATTTTTGATCAAGCCACCCTCAATGGCATGGCTCGCTAATTTCTTCGTGAAGAGTATATTAATATTAGTGCTCATCAACTCTGCGACAAGTAGCTTCAGTGTCGTAGAACCGATGTCTAAAACAGCATATATTCTTTTCATAGACACTCTCCTTACATATAATCTTATTTTATCATAATTACAAAATAATGAAAACGATTTATAGACTACTTATCACGAGTTACATATATATGACTCGTAAGGTTTACTCGCATTTAGTCATGTATAAATTTCTTCCCTCAAATGAGAATACACATACATCACTTTTACTTTGCATATAAGCAGAGTAATCAAAACGAGATGGAGACAATGTATCCTTCATACCCTGGATATCTAAAATCAATTTCTTTCCATCATCAAGTATTAAAGCCACACGATCATCATATCCTTTTGCTGGAGAATAAACGATATCACTTACAGCGTTTCTTATCGTAACAGGAATAGCAACATACTGGCTTGCAAGTTCTTCTACTGCCTTGATATCAGTAAATCCTGAAATCTTAGGAATCTGTTTAAGTCCTGTATAATTCATACCTTCAACAACCTGAATAAGTTTACCTTCTTCAGTAACGATATAGGTTTTATTGTCTAGTTCCATATATGCCACCAAAGCAGCTTCTTGAATTTCAATAGAAACACCACCAAGGATGTTATGAGTAACATAAGCCTTTGTGACAAGACCTGTCTTCTTCAGATTATCTTTGATCGTGTCATTATTTAACAAGAAATGATAGGTATGATCTGTAATGCCTGATTCTTTTACAACTAAATCTTTTGTAAGCTGTGAATTACCTGTGACCTTTATAGACATAACCTTTGATAATGGGGATATCATATATCCTAAAACTATTAAAAGAATAATACCAAGAAGTGTCAAACGACGCTTTCTTAGTTTTCTTCTACGTCTATTTTTCTCAATTAACTCACGTGATGGGCTGCGATCATATTCATTAAATTGAAAATCGGGCTTCTTATCCATATTTAATCCCAATTCACTAAAATAACTTCTTTATGAAGCTTGACTCCAAACTTCTCATAAACAGTCTTTTCTACAAGTCTAATGAGATCAAGTATATCCTTTGCACTTGCATATCCATTGTTTACGATGAAATTTGAATGTTTAGGTGATACCTGTGCACCACCAATTTCATAACCGCGCAGCCCTGCTTCATCAATATAACGCCAGGCAGGTTTTTCTTCAGGGTTTCTAAAAACACTACCTGCACATGCAAAATTCCATGGCTGTGTACTCATACGACGTTCTTTACGCTTATCTAATACCTTACGGATTTCTCCTGGATCTTTAGCTGTCATTTCAAATGTTGCATCAAGAATGATCCAGTTTGGATGCTTTTGTAACACTGAATGACGATAAGAGAATTCCATATCTTCTTTACTTAATGTAATGATATTTAAGTCATCATCAAGCACACGTGCACTTACAAATACATCTGCCATACAATACTTATAGGCACCAGCATTCATATAAATACCACCACCCATATCTCCAGGAATACCACCCATAAATTCAAATCCTGATAATCCTGCTTTGGCACTCGAATAAGCTAAGGCAATCATAGAGACACCCGCCTGTGCCACAATAGTGCTACCATTCATCTTCACATCATCAAATGATTTCATTGAGATAATGATACCATCATATTCTTTATCACTAAATAGGAGATCACTGCCATTACCGATAACCATGTGCTTAATATCATGATCACGACAATAATTTAAAGTCTGAATAAGTGAATCGATATCGTTTGCTTTAACGAATATCTTGGCAGGTCCACCCACTTTATAGGTTGTATGCTTGTACATAGGTTCATTCTCAATGACTTTGCCTATATTCATAGACACAAGATCGTTATATACCTGCTTCACATCCATATTAGCGTCCTCCAGTTAATTTTAATATTTCTTTATAAATATCCTCACATGCATGAGGCTTACCTAAAGCAAGTGCTTTTTTAGATAATTCTTTACGCATTTCTTCATTGTTCATATATTGATCAACAACTTCTACAAATGCATCTGCATTTAAATCTTTTTCAAGAATCAAATGAGCAGCCCCTTTGGCTACAAGTTCACGAGCATTGTATTCCTGATGGTTAGCCACTACATAAGGACTAGGAATAATAATAGAAGCTGTCCCTAATGCTGTCATTTCAGCAAGAGTTGTAGCACCTGCACGGCTCACTGCTAAATCGCAGCTATGTAAAACACTAGGCATATCATCAATATATGGTAATACATGAATAGAATCACTTAAATCCTTAAGTTCTTCCTTCATCTTTTCATAATAAGTCTTACCTGTTACATAAAGCACATCATAATCCTTATGATCCATCTTATGTAATGCATCCTTCATTACAGCATTTACTGTTGCTGAACCAAGTGATCCCATAACAATCACCATAACTTTTCTATCAGGCGCAATATTATAAAGATCATGTACATCTTTGAGTACACCTTCAGATACAACAGAAGCACGAGGGTTACCTAGTAACTTTGTCTTATCCTGCGGAAATGCTTTTAAGGCTTTTTCATAACAGCAGATAATTTCATCTACACGTTTAATTAAGATTTTGTTTGTTAAACCAATGATAGAATTCTGTTCATGGATCATAGTCTTATAGCCTTTCTGACTTGCTGCTAAGACAATAGATGCACTAGGATAACCACCAAACCCAATAACGATATCTGGATTAAATTCCTTTAAAATCTTCTTTGAAGACTTTAAAGATTTTAAGAAAATCAAAGCATTTTTAGCTTTCTGTAAAGGATTGCCTACAAGACCTTTTACATGTAAACCACGATATGCTAAACCCATCTGAGGTACAATCTGAGATTCTAGTCTATCTGTTGTACCTACAAATAAGAATTCAGTATCAGGATCACATTTCTTAATATAATCAACTAAGGCAAGAGCAGGATAGATATGTCCTCCTGTTCCACCAGCACTTACTATAATTTTCATTTAACTCACTCCTATAACTTGTTCACGATGTCTTTGAAGACATTTCCTCTTTCAACATAACTATGGAATTCATCGAATGAACTTGTTGAAGGAGAAAGCAATACAACATCGCCTTCTTCAGCAATCTCTTTTGCTTTTAAAATAGCATCTTTCATATGATCTACTACGATTGTATGAGGATGTTGCATATCTTTAGAGAAACGTTCTTTTGTTTCACCAAAACAGATGAGTGTCTTAATAAGAGGGTTTTGTTCTCTTACGTCCTTTAAATCAAGATTCTTTTCATGACCACCCATTAATAAAATAACTGGTTTTTCAAATGCTTTAATCGCAATTACTGCTGCATCTGTATTAGTTCCCTTAGAGTCATTGTAATAACGTACGCCATCAAGTTCTCTTACAAACTCAATACGATGTTCTACACCCTTGAATGCAGCTAAAGTGTCATGAATAGATTCAAGACTTACACCTACTGCTCTGCACGCTGCAATCGCAACCATCATATTCGCAACATTATGTAAACCTACAATCTTGATTTCATCACGACTAATAACCTTCTGTCCCTTGTAATAAATCGCATTGTCTTTAAGTTCTACATCTGCCAAGCTTTTAACTGAGAATGTTTCAATATGTGATGGAACAGGATACTGTGCTAAATAAGACTGTAAAGTTTCATCATCACTATTATTAATAAATAAATCATTCTCATCCTGATTCATATAAATACGCATCTTAGATGCATAATATTCATCTAGAGAGTCCATATAATCAAGATGATCTGGTGTTAAATTTAAAACTGTAGCCACCTCTGGCTTGAATTCTTCAATATCAATAAGCTGGAAGTTAGACATTTCTACTACAACATCATGTCCTTCTTCTTCATATAAATGTTCATTTAATACGACTTCACAATAAGGAATACCGTAGTTACCGCAAATATGTGCCTTGTGACCTGCAGCCTTTAAGATTTCATAAATCAAAGTCACTGTTGTCGTTTTTCCATTTGTTCCTGTTACCGCAATATAATGCTGCTTTTTAGCCACTTTATAACCTAATTCAATTTCTGTATAAACAGGAATACCACGTTCTTTTAAACGTAGGATAAATGGTGCATGATAATTGATTCCTGGATTTTTAACTACAAAGTCAAAATCTCTTTCAAATAATTCATCTGGCTGTCCACCACAAACCATTTCAATTCCTTCACTCACATATTTGTCATATTCAGGAATATCTTCTTTTTTCTTTGATTCATTGATAGTGATATCAGCATGCATAAACTTTAATAATTCAACTGCTGCCTTACCACTTTTTGCAAGTCCTAATACAAGTACTTTTTTGCCTTTAAACATTTATAACACCCCTAACAATAATCCAATAATACCCGCAATAAATCCAACTGCCCAAAAAGTAACAACAACTTTATTTTCGCTCCATCCACACATTTCAAAATGATGATGAATAGGAGCCATTTTAAATACTCTCTTACCTCTTGTCTTAAATGAAATAACCTGAATACATACAGATAATGTTTCAATAAGAGGTACGATTCCAATAATCAATACAAGTAGTTCCTGTTTAGTGATGACTGCAAACGCTGCAAGAATACCACCTAATGCAAGAGAACCACAATCACCCATGAAAATCTTAGCTGGATGTGCATTAAATACTAAGAATCCAGTGAGACCTCCCATAAGTGCAGCACCAAATAATGCTGCTTCAATATTCTTACTTAAAATCGCAAATGCAACAAATGGTGTTAATGCAATAATCATAAGTCCTGTTGCAAGGCCATCTAATCCGTCTGTTAAATTCACTGCATTAGATTCTGCAGTAAACATGAAATAAACAAAGACTGGATAGAACCAACCAAGATTAACACTAATATGTGCAATAGGAATAATAATTTCAGTTGAGAAGTTAGGTAAATAAGCCTTAGCTAAGAAATAGAATGCAACCGCAACAACTGACTGCATTGCATATTTATAACTAGGCTTCAAACCTTTATTACTATGCTGTACAACAATTAAGTAGTCATCAATAAATCCAATAAGTCCAAATCCTACTAATGCAAATGTTAATAGATTAACATATGGATTCATAAAGTTCTGATAATGGCAGATATAAGCTGCAATCACAGTAGCTATGATAAATACGACACCACCCATTGTAGGTGTTCCGCCTTTTTTCTTATGAGAAGCAAGTCCCTCTTCTCTTTCTACCTGTCCAAACTTTAATTTATGTAAGTAAGGTATAACCTTAGGCATGGCCACTAATACAAGTGCTAATGCCACCATAAAACTGATCATTAATAGAAACATGAAAATTTCCTCCCTCTATTTTACCCCACAAGTGTAGCATAATATGGGTGTAAATACAATGTCACTTATTTCGCATAAAGCTCAATCTCAGTGCCTTGTTTTAATTCAGTTCCCTTTGTAATACTTTGAGCATAAATAGAGCCCAAACCATTCATTTTAATTTCAACACCAGTGAGTGATGCAAAGGCTTCAGCCTCTTTACGAGACCAGCCAAGCATTGAAGGCATTGTATATTTCTGTCCATCTGTTAATAAAAGTACTTTAGAACCCATTGTAACTTCTGTTGTACTTGATGGATATTGTCCTACTACTGTAGAACCATCACCAATGAGTATTGGTGTAAGCGAATGTTTCTTTAAGATACCTTCAACATATGATGTACTCTGGTTCATATAGTTATTTAATACATAAGGTGTTGAATTTACCTTTTCAGTATCTTTGCTTAAGATATTTAAAGCTGATTTAGTAATACTCTTGACTACCTCTCCAGAATAGTTAGTACCGCTGCTTTCATTCTGGAACCAGACTATAACTTCTACTTCAGGATCACGATAAGGTGCCATACCGACAAAGGAATGTGTATGCTTAGAAGCAGAATAAGCACCATTTTCCGCAATCTGACCAGTACCAGTCTTACCAATGATTTCTACAGATGAATCTCTATAATCACGACCTGTTGATCCATCAATATTAACGACACCATATAAAAGTGTTCTCATCTGAGCCACTGCTTCAGTAGAATAGATTTTCTTAGAATAAGAAGTTTTAGCACTATAGAGTGTCTTACCATTTGTAGGATTAACTACCTTTTCTACTAAATAAGGTTCTACTGTACGGCCATCATTCGCAAATGCTGAATAACCTCTTAATAGCTGTAGTGTAGTAACTGAAGAACCTTGACCAAATCCTGTTGTGAAATATTCTAAGCTCTTTGTTTTACCGTCATAACCCTTTACACCACTACCAGAGAATAAGCCATCTACCTTACTAGTTTGGAATAATCCAAGATTCTTATAATCTTCAATTAAGCTAGACATATTTGTATGTTCAGCAAGAATATGACAAATAGCTGTATTAGAAGAATGGTACAACCCATCACGATAAGTAATACGGCCCCATCCAGTTTTATTGTGGTCATGAATTGTCGCAATAACACGGTCATTAGATACATAATCATATGTACCTGATTCATATTTGCTATCTAAATCTAATACACCATCTGTTAATGCATTCGCATAGACAAATGGTTTAAAAACCGAACCACATTCAAATGCTTCATTTAAGAATGTATCGTTATAATTAGTTAAATCTCGTTTATTAGGATCAAATGAAGGATAGTTAGATACAGCAAGAATAGCCCCTGTTTTGACATTCATAACTACAGCACATGCTTTTGTAGCCTTCGTATTTTCCTGCATATCTTTCATTAATGAATCTAATTCTGTCTGAAGTGTTGAATTGATTGTTAAATAAACATCATTTCCACTTACTGACTTCTTATCAGAAATAACCCCATTAGGAAGAGTATTACGCTTAGAGTCTACTAAATAAACTCTCTGCCCATTTGTACCCTTTAGCCAATTATTATAAGTCTTTTCAATACCCATCTGACCTACAATATTATAAGGATCCGTTTCTGCCGCTACAGCTGCATAGCCTACTTCATAGCTTGCAAAATCACCAAAACGATAATTACGAGATGTAATTTCATCAAATTCAAGACCAGGTAACTTCAATGCCATAATCTTCTCTTTTGTGATAGAAGATAAATTACGGCCATAATTGCCAAATTCTACCTGATATGTATTCTGATTCAAGCGATCTAAAATTGTTGCTTTAGATACGCCTAGAATAGGTGCTAACTGTTCAGCTGTTTTATCTTTATTTACAATATATTGAGGATTATTCTTCGCATCTAATCTTTTTGCAAGAATAGCCCTTAATTTATATTTCTTTACATCAGAAGCAACTATTTCGTTATCACTTGTATAAATAGTCCCACGTGCTGCCTGAACAACCTTAGTGACCTGTCCACCTCCACGTTTCTTTGCAAAGTCTCTTATATTGACGTTACTCATCATTGTCTTACCTGTTGTACATAAGTAACAGACATTGATTGCTAATATAACCATCATAAAGAGAAATACAAGCATAACGACCTGACCGCTTCTATTTCTATTTTTGTTCATTATTCTTCAGCTCCTACCACTGCAGCAGCTGCAGAACTAGGCTGATAATCATAACCTTTCTTAGTGGCAACATCCTTCATACGTGAGAAAGAAGCCAATTCCTGTTTAGACATTTCTAAAGCATCAATATCTGACTGCACATTAGATATTTCATCCTGTGTCTTTTTGATTTTCGCATTAAGTTGTGATTCATATGAATTCAAATAAATACTACCTACCAAAAATAGCACAAAAGAGAACGCAAGCAGCATTTCTGTAAACTTTAAAAATCTTGATTTTCTTCTTTTCATTATTCATCACGTATCCTTTCTATCACTCTTAATTTAGCTGAATGAGAACGTCTGTTCTCTGATAATTCTTTTTCATCTGCCACTATAGGCTTTCTTGTTACCTTCTTAAAACGAGGCTGGTATTCCTCCGGAATAACTGGCATACCCATTGGTAAATCAGGTACTGCAGTCTTTTCATTAAACATATACTTTGTAATTTTATCTTCTAATGAGTGGAAGCTGATGACTGCCACACGTCCACCCACATTAAGTAAATCTAATGAATCTGTTAAAGCACGTTCAAATACATTTAACTCATCATTCACTTCAATACGAATTGCCTGGAAAGTACGTTTTGCAGGATGCCCACCTGTACGTCTTGCGCGAGCTGGAATAGCCTTCTTTACTATTTCTACAAGTTCAAAGGTTGTTTCAATAGGTTTAACCTGTCTTTCCTTTTCAATCATTCTTGCAATTGATTTCGCAAACTTTTCATCCGCATACTTATATAAAATAGTCACTAAATCCTGATAAGAATAATTATTCACTACTTCATAAGCACTTAAAGGCTGCTCTTGATTCATACGCATATCTAGTCTTGCATCTGTATTATAGCTAAATCCTCTTTCCGCATTATCAAATTGTGGAGAAGATACACCTAAATCAAATACAATACCATCTACCTTATAAACACCCTCCATTGAGAGTCTTGCCTTAATCTCTTTGAAATTTGCATGAATAATAGTAAAGTTGTCAGAAATCTTTGACAATCTTTCTCTTGCAGCTTCTATCGCATTGGTATCCTGATCAAAACAATATAAATGTCCTGTTGTCAATTTTTCTAGAATACGAGAACTATGTCCCCCTCCTCCTAGAGTACAATCCACATAAATACCATCTTCTTTTATATTCAATGCATCGATTGTTTCATCTAATAATACACTATAGTGTTCAAACATATTTATCATTCCTCATTTTCTGATATTCTTTCTGATAAGTCATCAAACTGGTCATCATATTCATCATAGAATGCATCCCATTTAGCAGTATCCCATATTTCAATATGTTCACCAGCACCAACGATTGTACACTCTTTTTCTAGATGAGCATGTGTACGTAATACCTGGGGAATATTGATACGACCTAATTTATCAAATTCACTGCAGCTCATACGAGAAGTTACCATACGTAAATAAGCACGCTCTTCTTTCTTCTTATTTGATAACTTCTTCAATTCTGCATAATAAGTCTGCCATCCTTCTTCTGTATAAACATCTAGACAGCCTTCGTGGCCTCTCATGATATAGACATGGTCTCCGCATTCACCACGGAATTTAGCAGGGATGCTCAAACGGCCTTTAGTATCTAGATTGTGCTGATATTCACCAAAGAACATGCCTTGCTCACCATTCCTTTCCACAATTATCCACTTTCATACAATTCTTACCACTATTATAGACTTAGAATGCACTTTCAGACAAGAAATTTATGGATTTTAAATGCAAAAAAAGGTTTTCTAGCATAAAACGCCAAAAAACCTCTTAAAAATAAAAAAAGAGAGATTTTCATCTCTCTAAAGGAATTATTTTACATCCTTAACTTTAACGCCATTATAATAACCACAATGACCACAAACTCTATGTGCTAATTTGAATTCACCACATTCTGGACATTTAACAACTGCAGGAGCTGATAATTTGTCATGAGTTCTTCTCTTGTCTCTTCTTGTACTTGATACTCTTCTAAATGGTACTGCCATCTTGTTCTACCTCCTTATTCCTGATCCTTGAAATAATCTTTGAGTTTTGCTAAACGGGGATCGATTGTATCCTCTTCTTTTGCGACTACTTCGCTTTCATCCATAACTTTCCAGCCTGAGCCGCTTGTTTTCATCTTTGCGCCTTCCTTCACAACTCTCATTGGAATAGCCATCATGATTTCCTGGAATATGACAGAAGTAAGATCAGCGACATCCTTTCTTGCTTCTACAACATCCTCATCATCTTCAGGCTTATAAAACGCAAACACAACATCTGTATCAATAGAAAATGGGTAATCGACATCTTCCAATGATATAGCGCAAGGAACAACCATTGTTCCCTGAACATGGTATGTTACATATAGACGTTCTTCACTACTATTGAAGTTGCCTGATCCTGTAACTTCCACATCCTTCAAATCATTGATTCGAGATAAGTTATAGAACATTTCTTTAGGAAATGTTATCGTTTCTTCGAAATCAAATTTTCCATTTTTCTGTTTGACTAACCAATTACGATTCCATTTCACCTTGATCACCCTCTATAACTGCATCACCCATTATAATGAAAATGAGATTATAAGTCAATCAAAAAAATCATTTTCTAATGGGCATTAATCGCATATTTTTTAAAATGTCTTTGCGACCGTGTGTATTCTAACATAGTTTATTCAAAAAAGATAGATAAATTTTCAAAAACCCATTTAAAACCTCTGATCATTCTTTGATCTGGTTCAGTAAAATGACCCCCATTCTCTTCTATATATATACATCTGTTATTCTTACTTAGATATTGATAGGTTTCTATTGTATTTTGTCCTACCGTACACATGAGCTTATTCTTTGTTTTTGATTCTTTTCTACCTAGACTTAAGTATACTACTGCTTTTCTATTAATAGTATGAAGATAGTTGATCCAGCCTGGAAACCATAAAGAACCAGATGCACTTATACATCCTACAAAAGATTCATGTCTTCCATACATCCACAAACTAAACAAACCACCAAGTGAATAGCCCGCAATAATATAATGATGAGAAGAATTCATAGTTGAAAGAATCCACTTTTCAAGTTCCTCACCCTTTCCACCAAAACCGTCAGCAGGCCATGGAGAAAGTTCACTATTCCAATCCTTAATAACTGGTGCAATAAGACAATAATTTCCCTTTAATGATTCTACAATTGAAGTGCAATCATGAAAGAAACAGAAGATATAAACGTCAGCATCTTGATTGCCATAAATCTGGCATTCTCTTCCATAATAGATCATATTAGTTTGTAATGCTCCATTGCATTATATATTCCATCATTATCCACTGTATCAGTCACATAATCTGCAACAGCCTTTGCCAAATCAGCCCCATTGCCCATCGCAATGGCAGTACCTGCCATTTCTAACATTTCTATATCATTTGTAGAATCTCCAAATGCATAGGCATTTTCTATTGGCTCACCAACAGCTTCCATAAAATCCTTAATAGCAGCCCCTTTAGATACACCTTTATTCATCATTTCTCCAGCCTTTGCACCAAATGTTGATGTATAGCCTCCAGCTGGTATAAAAGTCAAACTTGGGTCTAACTCTTTCATGAATCTCTCAGCTGCTTCTACTGTATCAAATGTTGCATCAATCTTAAGAATTGGATTATTCTCTATTTCATCCATTGTCTTCATACTCTTTTTCTTAAACACTTCTTCAACAGGTTCATCAATTTTCTTTTTGAACTGTTCTTCAAACATAGCATGTGTATAAGGATTCTGATAGCCATTTTTCCAATCTATGATCTGATAGCCTCCACCTAATTCTTCAATAAGTTCAAGTGTTTTCTTTACAACATCACTTGAAATGATTTTCTGTAATTCCGGCTTACCACCACGAACAACCGCTGCGCCATTCGCAATAATTGCATCTTCTATTCCTGTAAAAGAAATTTCCTTTGTCATAAAATAACTTCTTCCTGTACAAAAGAAACAATGATGCCCATTTTCTTTTGCTTTCTTAATCGCCTCTATTGCACTTTGTGGCACAGTATGTGTCACATCACTTAATAAAGTACCATCTATATCAAAAAATAAATATTTCCTCATATGTTTTCTCCTATACCAATAGATTATAGTGTAATCTCTTTGAAGTATTATAGTATAAGAATCCAAAAAGAAACATTATTTTCTAATTATGATCAACTTTTCAAAACTATTTTGACAAGAACCTATCATCTTTTTTCAATATATTTAAAAATTATTTATTTGAAGTATTGTTTTGATATACTTTTGTTGAGGTGATTAAAATGGATGAATTTTTAAGAGATATACATACATTATTATTCAAGGAATGGATTCTCATTCAGTCTATTGAAGGCTGTAATATTAAAGAAGAAGGTAAAAAAGTTATTCTTACAACGCCTTATTGTCATGCCGAAGTGATATTTAATGATCATAACCTGATTGAATTATCAGTCACAAATCTTGTAACTGATAAGATAGACTTCTATCTTCATTTTCAGATGCATACTATGAGTCATGCCATTTCTTTATATACAGAAATGCTTCAATGTATTAAACAATTGATCAATGAACCTCCTGTTCGTGTTCTTTTAACATGTACAAGTGGCCTCACAACAGGTATGTTTGCCGCACAACTCAATGAAGCGACTATGCTTTTATCTAAGAACTATGAATTTGATGCGATTGCTTATCATGAACTCTATGATATTGCGAAGAATTATGATGTGATTCTTGTAGCTCCACAGGTAAGTTCTAAAAAGACAAAACTAGAAACTTGCTTTAAAAAGAAGACAGTACTGACTATTCCTTCTACAATATTCGCAAAATATGATGCAGGCGCATTATTAGAATTCTTAGATGAACATTTATCGTCTCGTCGTCATCCAACTACGGCTCGTTTGCCTGTCATTAGTCGTCCAGTGCCTCACCAGACAAAAATCTTAACTATCGCAACAGTACGCACAAGTCATCGTACAAGAATGATCTATCGTGTTTTTGATCCTAACAATAAAACACTATTAGATAATGAAGTCGTTAAGTTTGATTTTCAGGTGAATGACCTCTTTGATATCCTTGATACAGTATTACTCTTTCATCCAGATATTCCTATTATTGGAATCAGTCTTCCAGGAATCATTCGAGATGGTTATATGGACTTGCATAACCAAAGAATCAACGTTTTAAGACCACTTAATAAACGTTATCCAAATAAACGTTTCTATTTATTTAATGATGTCAACGCCCTTGTATCTGGCTATTATATTTCACAGAATAAATACCAGACAATCTCATTTCTCTATCAGGCCTCTACAGGAGGTGCTTGTGGTATAGGCTCTGTCTTTAAGGGGCAATTAATAGAAGGAGCCCATAAAATTGCAGGAGAAGCCAAATTTCTTCCATTTAATAAAGAAGAATTCAAAAAAACTCCTGAAGGACAGTTAGAATGTCTTACTTATCAGGCAGCTGCAGTGATTTCTATCTATGATCCAGAGATGTTGATTGTCTCATCTAAATATACAAATAAACATGAATTAAGAGAATCATTAAAGAAATACTTCCCTGAAGAATATCTTCCTAATATCCACTTTATTGAACATTTCAAAGAATATGGATTATTAGGTGCATTGATTCTTTCTATCCAAGAAGAAAATAAAGGCTGAGTTTATTGAAAAACTCAGCTTTTATGCTATAATCCTCATAAACATATCTAGTTAGTATGTTGGTAGGAGGAGTTATTATGTCTTTAAATTCAGTGAAGAATTATTTCAAGCAGTATAATATGGATACACATATTGTAGAGTTTCCTGTATCAAGTGCAACTGTGGAACTTGCAGCACAAGCTATTGGCTGTAAAGAACAGGAAATTGCGAAAACAATGTCTTTTCATGTCGGAGATGAAGTCATTGTGATTGTAATGGCCGGGGATGCAAGAATCGACAATAAGAAATATAAATCATTCTTTCATAAAAAAGCTAAAATGCTTCACGGGGATGAAGTAGAATCTTTGACTGGTCATCCAGTAGGTGGTGTTTGTCCTTTTGGATTAAAAGAAGGTATTAAAGTCTATCTTGATGAGTCTCTAGAACGTTTTGATCATGTTTATCCAGCATGTGGCAGTCCTAATAGCGCTATTAAGCTCACTATTCCAGAATTAGAAAAATATGCCCACCAGGAATCATGGATTGATGTCACTGATATCATCTAATGACATTTGTTTATGAGAACCAAGGACTTCTAAAGAGTCTTTGGTTTTTTTGTATACTCTTCCTTCATTAAGCCATAAATCTATATCTTCAAATGAAACAATGACAGGCATTCTTGAATGAATTCCTGACATGATGTCTTCTGCTTCTTTTGTAAGTATTGTAAAGTAATTATCATGATAGATGCCTGCAAGATAAAGAATATGATGATTAGTAAAGCGATATTGCGTATGCGCTCTATCCCATTCATAGAAACCACTGATTGGAATAATACATCTTCTTTTTACTGCATCTTCTTTAAACATCTTCTTTTCTAATACTGTTTCTATGCGTGCATTAAAGACACGTTTTTGATCTAATGGATAACCCCATGTCTTATAGTCTCCATAATGACCCTTTAATATAACAAAACCTTCCTCTCCTGGATGAATATCTCCATAAGGAAATATATGTCCATCAGGAATGATCACCCATTTAGTCAAATCATATTTCAATTGTTCATCTAAATAGTAACGTCCACACATAATAATCCTCCAAAAAAAAGTCATAGAAAACTATGACTTAAACATTGTATCTAATATATGCTTACCTGTTTCTGTTTCAAAAAAACTCTCTTTGGCATGCTGAATAGATTCAATAGAAGCATTGTCTTCAAATGCGTTAACTAAAAAATCTGCTTCCAACAAGATACGATAATCTATTCCGTCTACATCAGTATATGTATGATGATGGGCAATCAAGAAACATATTCTTTCTATATCGTCTTCTTTAAATCCTAAAGAAGTACATATTTCTCTTGCAGGTGCAGGTCCTTCTTGTTCCTGTAACTTTCCATTTTGAAAGCCATATTTCTCTTCTGATACACGTATTCCAATATCATGTAAAATACTGGCCGCTTCTAATACAAAAAGTGTATGTGTATCTAATCCTTCTTTTTCACCAATTAATTTAGAAAAGCTATGTACCTTTATGAAATGCTGGATACGCTTAGGATCTCCATAATCAAATTCAATCATCTTCATCATTAATTCTTCTAACATATTTATCACCTGCATCTATTGTAGCACAAATAGAAAAAGACCCGTAGGTCTTAACGTGATAATGTATAGCCTTTTCCAATGACTGAATGAACATCACTCACAAAAACAAAGGAAGTTGGATCTTCTTCTACCGATATTCTCTTAATAGTCGCAATCTTCTTATACTGTGTGACTACTAGAATAACCTGCATATCTTCTCTTAAATAACCTGATTCAGCTTTTAATAAAGTGAGACCAACATCAATTTCTTTATAAATACGATCTCTAATTTTTTCATATTCCTGACTCATAATCATGATTTCACACTGTGATTGACCATATGCCAATACTTTATTGACTGTTATAGTACAGATCATAATTGCAAGAATACCATATACATTCTTCATAAAGGGATTAGATGCCACCTGAATCAAAATAACTGTAATATCACATACATTCATAACGATAGAAACAGGGACTTTGAAATATTTCTGTAAGATGACACCAATAATATCAAAACCACCAGAAGATCCATCACCTAAAAGTACAAGTCCTACCCCTGCCCCAATGAGGACACCTGCAAGAATTGCACTCATTAATGGATCAGAACTCATTTCAGCTAAGAAATTATATTTCTGACATAGATCTAACCCAAATGGAAAGATAATACTGACAATCAATGTCTTGAAAATGAATTCTTTACCAATAAATATATAACCTAATATAAATAATATCGCATTACAAATTAATACAAGAATTGAGACTGGTAATGGAATCATCTTACTTAAAATAACACATAAACCTGTGACGCCTCCTGCAGCGAAGGATTGTGGTAATACAATCATACCAAGTGCGATATCAGTCAAAGCGACACCAACCAAGATTTTTACCATTGATAATACTTTTTCCTTCATTTTCATCACCCAGGAATATTATAATGATAAAAAGAGACAATACAGTAGCCTAGGCTACAATGGAGGACATATGAATATCATTATTCCAGAAAACTATTTTTATTTATTTGAATCGGTAGGTGAACGTTGTGTATTGCCTTCAAAGACAGTCATCTTTTATGAGAGTGATGATGCAAATGATATCTATCTTTTAATCAAAGGACGTGTGCGTGCTTATTTAAGTAATTCACAGGGGAAACAGATTACCTTGGAGGTATTAAAGAAAGGACGTATTTTTGGTGATGGTTCTTTTTTAAACCATTCTGTACGTAAAGCGAATATGGCCACGATTACTGATGCAGAATTCATCCGTTGTCATATTACTGATTTAATGCCTATATTACAGAAAAATAATGATCTCATGATTCTTATGCTTCAGCATCTGACTTCTACATGCAACTATTTGACACATACAATTGAAAGATTAGTGAACTATAATAGTACACAAAAGGTGGCTGATTTCCTTCTTATTGAAACAGATAACGGAAGAAAATCCATTCCTTATACACATGAAGATATTGCAGGATGTTTAGATATGAATAGAGTGACGGTATCACGTATTATGAAGAAATTGAAAGAGGAAAATGCTGTTTTGTATGAGTATGGAATTGTTTCTGTAACGGATTCTAAAACATTGAAGCATATTCTAGAACACACTGAATAGAGATTATTGCATTCAAGTTTTGTTTAAAATATAATTATTGACGAGGTGTAAAAAAATATGAAAAAGAAAAAAATTGCGATTATAGCGACAGGTGGTACGATTGCAGGAAGTGGTGCTGCAGGTAAAACAACAAATTATGAAGCAGGTACTATTTCTGTAGATGAAGTATTGTCTTCTATTCCAGATATAAGAGATCGTGTTGAGATTGTTTTAGACAATCTTTTCTCGGTTGATTCTAATGAAATTGATGATCAAAGATGGTTGATTTTAACTGAACATATTAATAAACTTGCAGATCAGCAGGATATTGATGGAATTGTAGTGACTCATGGAACTGATACAATGGAAGAAACATCTTACTTCTTAAACTTAACAGTCAATACATTAAAACCTGTTGTTTTAACTGGTGCGATGCGTCCTGCAACTGCAACAAGTGCCGATGGACCATTTAACTTATTCCAGGCCATTATGCTTGCAAGTCATAGTGAAGCTTGGGGTCGTGGTGTAATGTGCTTATTCTCAAGTACTATTTTCTCTGGTAGAGATATCCAGAAAATCAGTAATTATAAGATTGATGCCTTTGACCAGAGAGCTTTCGCCAATCTCGGTTATATGAAAGATGATGAAGTCTATTTCTCTTCTCAGCCATTAAAGAGACATACAACTTATTCAGTCTTTTCACGTAAACCAATCAAAGATTTAGCTCATGTCGCAATTGCCGACTACTATGTAGGTGCATCTCCTGATATTCTTGATTTTCTCGCACAGAATAATGAAGGTATCGTAATTGTTGGAACAGGGAGCGGAAACTATTCTAAAGAATGGCGTCAACGTATTGAAGAATTATCTGATCAGGGTATTGTCTTTGTACGTGCGAGCCGTGTAACTAACAGTATTATCTTCCAGGATGATTATTTTGATCCTAAGCATGTATGTCTAGGGGCTAATAACTTATCTCCTTATAAAGCACGTATTCTATTAATGCTTTCTCTAACAATCACAAAAGATAAAAAAGTAATTAACGATTACTTCTTAAACTACTAAAAAAAGGCTCGAAAGCCTTTTTTTTACTTTTTTACAATTTTATAATATGTACGACTTGTACAGAAATAAACAATAGTATAACAAATAGTAAGTACTATCACTGATACAACAGTACATGTAATAAATGTCTGAGGGGCATTAAGAATCATTACCTTAAACATCTTTAAGATCATCTTATAAGCCACGGACATATGAATAACTGCCACTACAAGAGGAAGGAAGAAGAAAATCAATACCTGTGAAGATATAGCCTGTCTAACTTCTTTTTTACTCAATCCTACGTTCTGTAGTATTTCATATCTTTTCTGATCTTCATAGCCTTCAGATAACTGCTTATAATACATAATCAATACGGCAGCCATCATAAAGAGTACACCTAGAAAGATTCCTAAGAATAATAATGAACCATACATCTGACTAAATAGCTGGTAATTGTCATAGCGAGTCATATTAGAATAACTGATTTCACCATCATTCTTTTCACTGACTTTCAAAGTGAAATTCTTTGTTGTTTTACGCATGACTTTTTCAGCCTTTGAATTGAAATAACCACCTTTATAATTAACTAATACTTCATAGACATAAGAAGGGGAAGAACGATGTTCAAATGTAAGTGCCTGTTTTAAGGCTGCATCATCCTTGAATACAAATGTGATACTATCAGAATCTATATTCGCAATATCATCCTTTACAAACCAAGGATCATTCTTAACCATCTTTAATGAATACAATTGATTATTCAACATCATTGAATCATGATTAAAATGATAATTAGAATTATAAAGCACTTCATGATCATTTAAAGTGACATGATGATTATAAATACGATTGTAATCAGCTAATGTCATACCTAGGATAGTGAGTAATTTATTATTACCACCTTCTCCTGGCGCAGTAAAGACTGTTCCATTTTGAGAAGCCCATACTTGACAATACTTTAAAGAAGCCATTCGAGAAATACCGATATTTTTAGAAGCAAGAGATGTTTTAATGTCCTTTTCAAGGTTGATGATTTCTTCATCCATATTCACCTTTTCCGTATTCCCTACTTTATAACTATAGTCAGCACGAACACTTTTTTTCACAGTATCAAAAACGCCACTATAAAGAGTATATGTAGAAGAAATCATGACAAGAATACATGTACATAAAATACAGATACTTGCAAGTCCCACTGCATTCTGTTTCATACGATACATCATCTGAGACACACTGATGAAGTGATTTGTCTGATAGTAATACTTCTTATTCTTCTTTAATATTTTCAAAATCACAATAGAACCAGCAGTAAAGAGTGCATATGTACCAATAATGACAAGTACAACTGCCACAAAGAATAAGACAAGGGCAGTGATTGGATCTTCAATCGACAAGGCAATTGTATAACCAGCACCTAATGTGATAACACCTATCAAAGTCATCAACCACTTTGTCTTTGGTTCCTTTTCTCCAACCATTCCACCCTTTAATAACTGGATTGGATTAGAGAAACGAATAGAAGCTGCATTGATCATAAATGAGACAAAGAAAATAACACTAAAGAGAAGAGTTGTGATCAAAATCGCATTCATATCAATACTAAATACAATCGATGTATGAATAGCCAATATCTTCACTAAAATAAGCATCATCAGCTTACTAAATAGAACACCTGTTAATACACCAAATCCTAAAGAAATCAAATAAACAATCAATGTTTCAATAAAGATGATCAACATCACATGACGCTTTTCCATTCCTAATATATTATAGAGTCCAAGTTCCTTCTTACGATTCTTCATGAGGAAGCTATTTATATATAATAAGAATATAACTGAGAATATAATCACAACATACACGCCAAGACTCATCATCATGGCTGCTGATTCACTGTCTTTTCTTAGGCCATTATCTCCACCTAAGAACTTTACACAATAAAACATCATGACTGTAAAGATGCTTGTAATAAGATATGGGAAATAGATTTTTCCATTCTTTTTAATATTTGTCAGGGCAAGTTTTAAATAAAACATGATTACTTACCTCCTGTCTGCAGTAGTGTAAGTGTATCACTGATTGCCTGATACATCTCTTCGTTTGTCTTATCTCCTTTATAGATCTGATGATAGACCTGTCCATCACGTATAAATAAGACACGTTTCGCAAAACTGGCTGCTTTGGTACTATGAGTAACCATCACAATTGTCTGTCCTTCTTCATTTACATGATCAAAGATATTCAATAAATCATCTGTTGATTTAGAATCCAAAGCACCTGTAGGTTCATCAGCTAAGATAATCTGAGGATGAGTAATTAAAGCTCTTGCGACAGCAGCTCTTTGTTTCTGTCCTCCTGATACTTCATAAGGATATTTATCCAGTAGTGATTCAATACCTAGCTGTGGTGCTAAATGATTCAATTTAGTTTCCATCACATCATAGTTTTCTTTAGACAAAACTAGAGGTAAAAAGATATTATCACGTAAAGAGAATGTATCTAATAAGTTGAAATCCTGAAATACAAATCCAAGATTCTTTCTTCTAAACTGTGAAATATGCTTTTCACTGATTTTAGTAATATCTTCTCCATTAAGTAGTACTTCGCCACTTGTTGGTGTATCTAAAGATGCAAGAATATTTAAAAGTGTTGTCTTACCACTTCCTGATTCACCCATGATAGCTACATATTCTCCTTCTTCTACTGAAAAAGAGACATTAGACAAAGCAGTGACCTGCTGAGATGAAAAACGTGTTGTATAGACTTTTTTTAAGTTTTTAACTTCTAATAATGACATATATGTTTTCCTCCTTCGTTACAACTATAGTTTAATTATTTTGAAACATATCTGCCATTGATTCACCTTACAGAATAAGTCTCTAATCTTACAATTTTGTAAGTTACTCTACGATAAGAGGTTTTTTCTCAAAACAAATGGAAACAGTTGTTCCTTGGTTGATTATAGATTCTATATGAATAGGATAACCTAAAGTATCACATATATTCTTAACAAGATATAAGCCTAATCCACTGGCTTTCTTATCAATACGTCCATTTGTACCGGTAAAGCCTTTTTCAAAGACACGAGGTAAATCCTCTTTCTTAATTCCTATTCCTGTATCTTTAATATAGAGTGTTTGATTTTTCATACAAATATGAATAGAACCTTCTTTGGTATATTTCAAGGCATTGGATAAGATCTGTTCAATAATAAAAGAAGTCCACTTTTCATCTGTGAGTATTTTTTCATCTAGTTCTTCTAGTTGAAGAGAAATCTTCTTATGAATAAAGAATAAGGATTGTTTCTTGACTACTTCATTCACAATATCCCCTATTTTATAATAACCAATCTTTAAGTCCTGATTCATATGTCCCATCTTGACATAGTACATCATCATATCTACATACTGTTCAATACGTAATACCTGCATAGAAAGTAGTCTCGGAGATAATTCACCTGATTGTATGAGTAGTCGAAGTCCTGCAATGGGTGTCTTAATCTGATGAACCCAGAGTGTCATATAATCAGATAATTCATGATAGCTTGTATCCTTCTGATTATTAAGGACACTATTAGCCTGGATAATCTTTTCTATAAGAGAATAATAAGACTCTTCTAAATCATTTTCTGGTGCAGGTATATTTTCTAAGTAGATATGATCAAGATGTAAGGCATAATGAAGTGCTTTTAGCTTCTTATTATATTTATAATAGTCATAGCCAAAATAAACAATCACAAAGAAGAAACATAGACAGGTAGGATAATAAAGCAATGAAATAGAAACATCGCATAATAAGAGGATCAGATCAAACAAGAAGATCATCACCAGATAAACAAGATAATAACGATAATGGTCTTTAATGTATGTCTTCATAATATAACTGATACCCTATTCCTTTCTTTGTATGAATAAGCTGTGGTAAAGAAAAAGCATCTAATTTCTTTCTTAAGCGATTAATATTGACACTTAATGTATTATCATCTACAAAAGCTTCACTTTGCCAGAGAGCTTCCATGATTGTATCTCTAGAGACAATCTGTCCGGCATGTTCAAATAATATCTGCATGATCTTAAGTTCTGTCTTAGTGAGTTCTATAGAGTCTTCATGATAACTGATGACACCCTTTAATAAATCAAGAGTCAGTGAGTGATAGTTCAAGACATTCTGTGTTTTATTAAATGAATAGGTACGTCTAAGTATTGCCTGTAACTTAGCCGTGAGTACCGTTAAGTCAAAAGGCTTATTAATAAAATCATCTGCTCCCATATTCATCGCCATAACGATATTCATATTCTCACTTGTAGAAGAAATAAAGATAATAGGTACTTCTGATTCTTTTCTTATTTCCTGACACCAATAATAACCATTATAGTAAGGCAGTGAGATATCTAATAAGATAAGTAATGGTTCATAGTTTCTAAAGTCTTCTAAGACATTTTCAAAATCATTGACTACAAACACATCATAATTCCACTTTTCTAGATGTTTTTTTATAGAAGAAGCAATAATTTCATCATCTTCTACAATCATTATTTTCTGCATATATAACCACCTCTAGTTCATTATACACAAAAAAGAGACGAATTGTCTCTTTATAGTTGTTTGATCCATTCTTCAATTGTATCAAGAGAAGTAATAAGAGTATCTCCTCCATTTGAATCAAATTGAATTTCTATTGATGTAGGAATAATAGAATCCTTTAATTCTTTTTTCATGTCTTTAATAACTTTTCCGGGCCATCCTCCATGAGTCATGAAAGGAATAACAGTTTTCCCTTTGAAATCATGCATATGAATAAATGTCTTCATCGCCGGAGCCATCGTATACCACCATGTAGGTGTTCCTAGAAAAATACGATCATAGCCTTCAATAGAGATTTCTTTAATAGGTGGTTCATAGCCTTTCTTTACTTCTTTAAGGCCTAAATCTACCACTTCATCATAATCATCACTATAAGGTTGAATTGTTTCTATTACCTTTAGATCAGCCCCAGTTTTCTTTTGAATCATTTTTGCAATACGTATTGTATTACCATGAGAATAGCTGAATACAACAATTAAATCTTTCATAAACTCCTCCTAAATAACATTAAATTGTGTCCATTTTTCTGATTTATAGCGAAGATGGAATATGATAGCACGTATTGACCAGTCAGCACACATTGCCAAGGCAATACCAATCACCCCTAGATTCAATGTAATACCAAATATAATAGAGAGTATCCCTCTTACGACGACTGTACTCAAGATTGATACAATCATTGTATATTTGACATCTCCTGTCGCACGTAATCCATTTGAAAGTGGTCCAGAGAACGGGAAGGCAATTGTGTTAAATAGGTTATGAATAATAACCAAAATAAAGACCAGATTCTTAGTTTCTGATGATAATTGATAATATTGTAGGAATAGTGGTGTAATGAAAAGAATGAATATATTCCATATAATAGAGAAGATAACTGTGATCTTCATCAGCTTCTTAAAGTAATAATGTGCACTGTCTATATCCTTTGCTCCCATGCACTGTCCTATGACTGTAATAAAGACAGGTCCCATTGTAACTCCCACTAGGGCTGCAAGTGACCAGATACTTTGGGCCACACCATTGGCTGCAATCTGATAAGTACCAAACAAAGCAACAACTGAACTCAAGGCTACTTTAACTAACTGAAAGATGCCTTGTTCAATCCCATTAGGAACCGCAATATTCAATACTCTTTTCAACATCTTAGCATCAAATACAAATATATGCTTCTTTTCATAATAAGTAGTCAGTGTCTTATTGAAGCATAAGAATGTAATCACTACTGCAGAAAAAAATCTAGCAATCAGTGAAGGATAGGCAACACCTGCCACACCAGCATGTAAAACAAAGACACCTATGCAGTTTCCAATACAGTTAATAATATTAGATGCAATAGAAATATACATAGTTGTAGATGTTTTAGCCATAGAGCGATATAAAGCAGCACCTGCATTATAAATAGCGAGTGCTGGATAAAAATAGGCTGATATCCTTAAATAGGTGATACAAGCCTGCATGACAGAATTTTCTACACGACCAAATAAGAGTCTTAAAAGTGATTCATTAAAAATCAAGACAAGTATCATCAATATAAATGAGAAGACAATAGAAAACATCAATAACTGTCCTGAAGCACGATTAGTGGCTTCTTGTTCTTTACGTCCAATATATTGGCTGATGACAACTGCCCCACCCGATGCAAGAGCTGTAAACAAATAAATAAAAATTGTATTAAATGAGTTTACAAGTGAAACCCCTGATACCGCACTTTCTCCCACAAAGCTTACAATAAAAGTATCAACAATACCTACTAACATAACTAATAATTGTTCAAAGAACAATGGGATGATCATGTTTTTTAAATCCTTGTTTGTGAATGTCATAATTTACCTCCATGACATCATTCTAAATAACAAAGATATAAAAGTAAAATACCAATACTGGAGGGCATTATAACTAAATTGCATACTAAAAGGCAGTATCTCTACTGCCCCATAGTTATTCTTCGTTATGTAATCCTAATTCTTCCATTCTCTTAGGTGCATAGTTTTCATACTTAGGATGTGGATGCTTATGATCCTTCCAGTATTCTTCTGCAATAGGCGCCCATTCTTTTGCATAGTCTTCACACTTATCGCATAAGTGATCTGCTGTTTCAGGAGATTCCATATTTGTATCATGCGCACCTGTACGTTTCACCATTTCTCTTAATAATGATGGGTTTTCCAACATTGGACAAGGTCTTAAATGGTTTTCATTAAATGGCTGTCCTTCATGATAAGCCATGAATAAAGGTGACTGCAACATTTCAAGAATTGAATTATCATGAATATTTGTATTTGAATAATGAATAAATACACATGGTTCTGCATCACCATTAGAGTTGATATGGAAGTAGTTTCTACCACCGGCAATACATCCACCAACATATTCACCATCATTTTGGAAATCCATTGGATAGAAGTTAATATCACATTTATCTGAACGGATATATCTAATACGATCAATCATATATTTTCTCTGTTGGATTGTAGGAAGTAAGTCAGTGACTGCATTGTTTCCTACTGGCATATAGTGGAAGTAGAAACCAAAACGAGCCCCTTTATCAGTAATCATCTTAAAGAATTCATCACTTGTGACTGCTTCTACATTATATTTTGTATAGCAGATAGATGTACCAAAGACAATACCATATTTCTTTAAGAGATTCATGGCCTTCATAACAGCTTCAAAGTGACCTGCACCTCGTCTTGCATCATTTGTTTCTGGAGTACCTTCAATTGATAATAAGAATGTAATATTACCAAGTCTTACAAGTTCTTTGCAGAATGCATCATCAATCAAAGTAGAATTTGAGAAGATTGCGAATTCTACATCATTATGCTTTTCAGCTAATTTAATGATTTCTTTCTTCTTTACAAGTGGTTCACCACCAGTTAATAAGTAAAGATAGACCCCTAATTCTTTACCTTGTGTAACAATCTTATCCATATCTTCAAAAGTTAAGTTGCTTTTATGTCCATAAGTACCGCTCCAGCATCCTTCACAATGCATATTGCAGGCACTTGTTGGATCAAAAAGAATCAACCAAGGGATATTACAGTTGTATTTCTTTCTGTTTTCACGGATTGTTTTTGTACCTCTAAAGAATGCTTCATAGCCAAGATTCAAAGCTGTCTTCTTGATGAATTCTGGATTGGCATCATCAATCACACTATTGATATATTTCACCCATTTGTTGTTTGGATCCTGTACCGCAACTCTCGCTGCGTCATAGCTTTCTTTACTAAATCCTTTTCCATAGAACTTTTCAGCCAAGTCAATGAGCTTCAAATATTCTCCTGTACGGTCTTTGTCCAAACCTTTCACAATATGGTCAATCGCAACCTCCATCGCTTTTCTTTCAGCTGCATGTGATACTTTATCTAATGTATTCATAATCAACATCCTCTCTCTTTCACTAATCCTCATTTTAGAATGTTACGGATAAAAGTCAATAAAACTGACCAGTGTTCATTTAGGCATTTTTAGGAAAATGTCCAAAAATAGCTTTATATTCTTACAAAATATATGAAATGAACAAATTTTACACTATCTTTACACAAACTTTATTCTAACTAAATCACACTATTATTAGTATAATGCTAGAATTAACGCTATAATGAGTATATAGATGGGAGGATTAATTATGAATATATATAAAGATAACCGAGAATTATCTTGGTTAAAGTTTAATGACCGTGTTCTTATGCAAGCCAAAGATGAAAACGTGCCGTTAGGTGAGCGTCTGACTTTTATTTCAATTTTCCAAACGAACCTAGATGAATTCTTTAGAGTACGTATGGGATTCTTATTTGATCAGGCTTTGTTTTATCCTGCTTTAAAAGAAAATAAGACAAATATGACATCATCTGAACAGATTAAAGCCTGTGAAAGAAAGGTGAAATATCTATATAAGAAGAGAGATAAGATCTATGCATCAAATCTTGAAAAGATGAAAGAATATGATGTGGAGATTGTAGGTTATGATGATATTAAGGATAAAGAAGATAAAAAATTTCTCGAACATTATTTCACTCAGGAAATGCTTCCACTTGTATCACCACAGGTTGTTTCTAAAAGACAGCCATTCCCTTTCCTTAATAATGGTGAACTCTATATTGTGACACAATTAGAAAGTAAAAAGGGTAAGAGAAAGATGGGTATTGTTTCATGCTCTGCTGCTTTTGATGAAAGATTAATTGCCCTACCTAGTAAGCCTGGTAAATTTATTTTGGCAGAAGAAATTGTGAAAAAAAATCTTCCTATGATTTTTCATGGACAAACAGTAAAGAATGCTTCTATAATTCGTATTATAAGAAGTGCTGATATTGAAGAGGATGATTATTCTTTACAGGAACATGAAGATTATCGTGAAATGATGGAAACTCTTATTAAACAAAGAAGAAAGCTTGCACCTTTAAGAATGGAGATGTCTCCAGGTCTAGAAGAGATTGAAGTAGATATGTTGAAACATTTCTTAGATCTTTCTAATGGTCAGGTCTTTGAAGTAGAGAGTCCATTAGAGTTCTCATTTGTATTTACTTTACAGGATTATTTAAAATCACGTCATCCAGAATTATTCTATAAGAAACTTGAAGCACGTAATTCACCTCTTGTAGAAAATACTGTACCAATGATTAAACAGGTATTAAAGCATGATATATTACTTTCTTATCCATTTGAATCTATGGCACCATTCTTAAGATTCTTAGATGAAGCAAGTCGTGATCCACAGGTAATCAGTATTAAGATGACTCTTTATCGTGTGGCTAAAAATTCTAAGGTTGTTAAGAGTTTGATTCGTGCTGCAGAAAATGGTAAGGATGTGACAGTTCTAGTAGAACTTCGTGCACGTTTTGATGAAGAAAACAATATTGCCTGGTCTAAACAGTTAGAGAGTGCTGGATGTCATGTTATTTATGGTTTAAGTGAATTAAAAGTACACTCTAAATTATGTCTTGTCACTTATCGTACAGATGAAGGTATCAAGTATCTCACTCAGATTGGTACTGGCAACTATAACGAAAAGACTTCTAAACTTTATACAGATTTCTGTTTAATGACTTCAGAACATGCTTTTGGTGAAGAAGCCAATGAACTCTTTACTCATTTATGTTTAGGTGAAACAGATCATAATGCGAATATATTATTAGTCGCACCACATTGTATGATTTCAAAAATCTTTGAAAAGATTGATGAACAAATTGAACTTGCAAAGGCTGGTAAACCTGCTTATGTAGGATTTAAATGTAATGCAGTGACAAGTAAAAAAATGATTGAAAAGCTTGTAGAAGCAAGTCAGGCTGGTGTTAAGATTCAATTAATCGTAAGAGGTATCTGTTGTATCATTCCTGGTATTAAGGGTTATACAGAAAATATTCATGTTATATCTATTGTCGGACGTTATTTGGAACATTCTCGTATTTATATCTTTGGTGATAAAAATCCTGAAGTTTATATTTCTTCTGCAGATTTAATGACACGTAACTTAGAAAGACGTGTAGAAGTGGGTGCACCAATTCATGATCCTCGTATTAAGAAGACTATTCTTAATATGTTTGATATTATGCTTCATGATAATGTGAAAGCATCACGTTTATTAAATGATGGTACATATAAACGTGTAAAGAATAAACAAGAGAAGATCAATAGTCAGGAATACTTCTTTAAGAAAAAAGTATAAGGGAGGTATAATATGCGCGTTGGTATTTTAACAAGCGGAGGAGACTGTCAAGCCCTTAATGCAACTATGCGTGGGTTGGCATTAACTCTTTATAGAAATGTGAAAGATGTTGAAATCATTGGCTTTATTGATGGTTATAAAGGATTGATGTATGAAAAATACAAAAAAATGAAGCCTAAAGATTTTTATGATATTTTAAACGTAGGTGGTTCAATTCTTGGAAATTCAAGATGTCCTTTCAAACGTATGCGTATTATTGAAAATGGTTTTGATAAAGTCAAAGCTATGAAGAATACTTATAAGAAACTTGAATTGGACTGCTTAGTTGTACTTGGTGGTAATGGTTCTATTAAAAGTGCAAATATGTTATCACAGGAAGGACTAAATGTAATTGCATTACCTAAGACTATTGATAATGATGCCTGGGGTACAGATTATACATTTGGTTATTCTTCTGCCACAGCCATTGCGACACGTTACTTAGATGAAATCAAGACAACAGCCGCAAGTCATAGCCGTGTCTTTGTGATTGAAGTTATGGGTCATAAGGTAGGACATATCTGCTTATCTGCCGGTATTGCAGCAGGTGCTGATGTTATCCTCTTACCTGAGATTCCATATGATATTAAAGTTGTTGCGAAAAAGGTTAAAGAAACATTAAAGAACGAAAAAAACTATGCAATTATTGCCTGTGCTGAAGGTGCTATTTCTGAAGCAGATGCACTAATGAAGAAAAAAGATTATAAAGCAAAAGTACTTGCAAGAAATGGTCGTTCTGTAGCTTATGAAGTAGCTGATGAATTAAGTCAGGAAATTGATGCTGAGATTCGTGTATCATGTATTGGTCATGCACAGCGTGGTGGTAATCCTGATAGTTATGATCGTGAAATCTCTACACGTTTTGGTGTAGAAGGTGCAAGACTCATCATTAAGAAACATTATGGTGAATATGTTGTATTACAAGGAAATCATGTTACACATATTCCATTAGAAGCTACTGCAGGAAAATTAAAATTTGTAGATACTGAAGGAGAAATCGTACAAAGCGCAAAGCTTGTAGGAATCTCATTTGGTGAGTAAAACTGTTCGTCATGAACAGTTTTTTTGTGTATAATGTGAAATAGGTGATATTATGCATAAACTAACATTTTGGAAAAAGATAGGACTTTCTTTTATTGTCCTTGTAGCTATACTTATACTGATCAATCATCAACTCAATAAAGATACCAATACACCAAATAGACTCACTCTGTCTAACCTATTTACTGTAGATGTGAAGAAATCCCATATCCCATGGATTACAACTGCAGATAATAATAAACAGGAAGCACTTGATGTAGTGAATCGTAAGATGGCATCTACTATTAAGAATTTTATTTCAAAAGAGGAAAAAAGCGGAAGTTATTATTCTATTAATCATGAGATTGTCTATAATACAGACCAGTTATTTACTCTTAAATTAGAGCTAAATAAAGCACATGCAGATAGTTACACAAAGAACGTTTATTATACAATCAACAAATCCACAGGAAAGAGTATCCCTCTTTCTGCTTATTTTAAGAATAGTGACTATAAAAAAGTGATTTCTAAAGAGATACTTAAACAAATGAAAGCAGAAATGAAAAAAGACACCAATAAAGTATATTGGTGTCAAAAGAATGATAATCCTCGTTTTAAAGGTATTTCGAAGAATCAAAGCTACTATATTAATAAACAAGGTGAACTTGTCATCTGCTTTGATCAATTTGAAGTAGCTCCCGGTTATATGGGAAACCCTACATTCACAATTAAAAATGACTTACTCGACGACTACTTCAAATAGTCGTCTTTTATCTTGTGAAAACAAGATTGTGTTCTCTTTTATAGAGATATCTTCTAAGTAATTCCTGAGCTAAAGAGTCAGGCTTAATGATATTCATTGCATCTTTTAGATCATACCATTTTGCATAATCCACTTCTTCATTACAGTGGAATAATTCATCTTCTACAACAACGACATAGTTATTTATATATGTATTAGTACGAGCATAGTATTCATTATCATTGAACTCATAGGAAGAAATAGTAAGACCTGTTTCTTCTTTGACTTCTCTAAAAAGAGCCTGTTTCGCATTTTCTCCTTTTGTGACATAACCTGCAATTAAGATATTATCCTTATGTCCATATTGTTGGATGAGAAGGATTTTATCTTTTTTGGGATTGAGTACAAGCGCACTGACTGCACTGTTAAACATTGGGAATCTGAATTCCTGACAGTTTAGACAATAAGGTACCATACCATCTATTCCATTTTCTTTTTCAGTTAATTCATGACCACATTTCACACAATAACTCATTGATTTTCTTTTCTCCATTTTTTTATTTCATCTAATCTATTCTTATATTGTTTCTCTGCACCTTGAGTACCTGGAAGATAATATTCCCTGTCTTTTAATGAATCGGGTAGACATTGCATATTCGTAATCTTCTCTTTTGTATCATGAGCATATTGATAGCCTTCCCCATAATGTAGTTCCTTCATAAGTTTTGTAGGCGCATTACGAATAACTAATGGTACAGGTTCAGATAATTCTTTTAAGGCATCTTTTTTAGCTGTTTCATAGGCAACATATAAAGAGTTGGATTTAGGAGCCATGGACATATAAACAACAGCCTGCGTTAATATAACTGAACATTCAGGCATACCAATATAATGGCAGCTTGTATAAGCATCATTCGCAATAGATAAAGCACGGGGATCTGCTAAACCAATATCTTCACTCGCAAAGCGAATCACTCTTCTTGCGACATAAAGAGGATCTTCTCCCGCCTCCAACATTCTAGCAAGCCAATATATAGCTGCATCTGGATCTGAATTACGCATTGATTTATGTAAGGCACTAATGAGATTATAATGTTCCTCACCCTTTTTATCATATAAAAGAGATTTCTTTTGTGTACATTGTTCAATGATTGTCTTAGTAACATGGATGATGCCATCCTTCTCGTCGCTATTATTAATAACCATTTCTAGAGTGGATAACGCATTTCTTGCATCACCATTACTAAAAGATGCAATAAGGTGTAAACAATCATCAGATATATCAATATTTAAATTTCCAAATCCCTTTGGACTAGAAATGGCATGTTTGAGTAATGAAACAATATCCTCTTCTTCAAGTGCGTTGAGGACAAATACCTTACAACGTGACAAAAGAGCTCCATTGATTTCAAATGATGGGTTTTCAGTTGTCGCACCTATAAGTATAATGCTTCCTTTTTCTACAAAAGGCAAAAAAGCATCCTGCTGGGATTTATTGAAACGATGTATTTCATCCACAAATAGAATTGTCTTTTCACCAAAGACACGATTATTTTCTGCCTGTTTCATCACTTCTCTTATTTCTTTAATACCACTAGTCACAGCTGAGAAATCAATAAAAGAAGAATGTGTATGAGAAGCAATAATTCTTGCGAGTGTTGTTTTACCAACTCCTGGTGGTCCCCAGAAGATCATTGAAGAAATAGAATCTGTTTCTATAAGTCTTCTAAGTATTTTTCCTTTTCCTACTAGATGAGTCTGTCCAACAAATTCATCTAAATTATCAGGTCTCAGTCTTGAAGGAAGAGGTTCATTAAATGTTTCTTCAAAAAGTGATGTCATAAGAATCCTCCTATGACAAAAATAGTATTACAGGATTAAGAAACTGTCAAATAAAGATATAGTTAACCATCCAAGTGCTATAAAAGGACCAAAAGGAATCATCTTCTTTTGTTTTATAAAAGAGAAGATGATTCCTAAGAAACAGGCAATGGATAAGACACTTAACGTTTGATAAATACCTAAAGAAAGACTGCATACACCTAACATCTTAATATCTCCCCCACCAAGTCCTTCTTTTCCAGTTATCTTATAAAAAAGATAAACAAATAGTATAAGAAATAATATAAATAGAAGAGATTCTTTGAGATATATAATCTTAAAGCTAGATAATAAGCTAATAAGAAGATATATATCAGGTATTTCATAGAGATGTAAGTCTATAATAGAGATGATATAAAAGCATGTAAGAGATGCGATATGAGATAAATAAAGAATACTTAATCCATCATGAATATAGAATAAGACAAATAAAAAGCCTGCTGTTAGTTTAAAATGGACCCTGTAAAAAGGACACGATAAAAAAAGGATATTTATTTCGTGACCCTGTTTTACAGGGTTTTTATTTTGCGTAGTATAATGATTATAGAATGGTGGTGTTATTATGGGA
>NZ_JACRWG010000023.1:0-35266 GCF_014306455.1 Catenibacterium faecis | reverse complement strand
TCTGAATTGAGTTATAATATGTTATGTAGTTAGGTTCATTATTTAAACATTCATTCATAACCTAATTATATCAAAAAATGCGGCACTTCTCATTTATTTGAGATGTGTCGCATTTTTCTATTTTGGAAAACTGTCATTTATTTCGAGACAGCCTCTATTATTACTCAGGCTTTTTTGGATCCTTAAGTGATTCTGATAAAGTTGTAAGTGTACCAGCTAACCCTGCTAAGTCATTAGGTACAATAATCTTTGTAGCCTGCCCATCAGCTAAGTTCTTTAATGCTTTTAATCCTTCTAACTGAATATAAGCAGATTCAGGATTTGCTTCATTAATATACTGAATAGCTTTAGCTTGTGCTTCATAAACAAGTCTTAATGCTTCAGCCTGACCTTCAGCTTTCGCAATCTGTGCTTCTTTTTCAGCTGTTGCACGTAATACAAGAGATTCCTTATCCCCTTCTGCATTTAAGATAGCCGCCTGTTTTTTACCTTCAGCTACTAAGATAGATTCACGTCTTTCACGTTCTGCACGCATCTGTTTTTCCATTGCTTCCTGAATATCTTTTGGAGGAAGAATGTTTTTAACTTCTACTCTAGTTACCTTGATACCCCATGGATCAGTGGCATCATCAAGAATAGATCTCATCTTAGAGTTAATGATATCTCTTGATGTTAAAGTATCATCTAATTCAAGTTCACCAATGATATTTCTTAATGTAGTAGCAGTTAATGTTTCAATCGCATTAATTGGTCTTACTACACCATAAGTAAATAATTTAGGATCTGTGATAGAGAAATAGACTACTGTATCAATCTGCATTGTAACGTTATCTTTAGTAATAACTGGCTGTGGAGCGAAGTCCATAACCTGTTCCTTTAATGATACACGGTTAGATACACGATCAATTAAAGGGATAAGAATATGTAAACCTACATTTAATGTACGATCATATGCACCAATTCTTTCTACTACATAAGCATATGACTGTGGAACAATCTTTACTGTACTGAAAATAAGAATAACAACAATTGCGATTAATAAAATCATTAAAATAAAACCTGACATCTTAGTTCGCCTGCCACTCAAAATGTGATTAAATATACTCACATCGAGATAATGTAAATTCTCACGAACATTACTTACTATTTCATCGTGTATGCTTTCGATTGACAAACGTCATATCTACTCACAAGTTCAAGTACACTTCATAGTCGTAAATTCCCGAAATAGCCTTCGGTACATACCTACGTTTGCGTTCATTTATGCAACTTCGTAAGTTGTAGCATCTCTCAGATTAAGTGCAGCATTGAAATCTCTGTCTTCGATATATCCACAGTCACATCTGAAAATTCTATCTGAAAGATTTAAATCTTTTTTGATATGCTTGCAGCAATGACATGTCTTAGATGATGGGAACCATCTGTCTACAATTCGAAGTTCAATTCCGTTTTCCCTGCATTTAGCTAGAAGCTTTGTTTTAAATTCATAAAACTTCTGCGAAGCAACTGCCTTTGAAAGATGTCTGTTCTTCATCATTCCTGATACGTTTAGATCTTCAATCGTTATATAAGATGGCTTGATTTTCACTATCTCTGCGATTATCTTATTGATGTAATCAGTACGAATATTGTCTATTCTATGATGAATCTTCTGTATCTTAAGCCTTTGTTTCTGTATATTTCTTTTTTGAGTGGACTCTCCTTTCTTTTGATTTTCATACTTTCGAGAAAGACTTCTCTGTTCTCGACTAAGCTTTTTTTCAAGCTTCTTTAATCTGGCAGATTTGTTGATGTTCTTATAAGTCTTGCCATTAGAGACAATCACAAAGTCCTTTAATCCAAGGTCAATGCCAATTCCTTCACCTGAATTACTGGCTATCCTTTTATCTGGGATTTCTATAAGAACTGAAACATAATATCTGTCAGCTTTTATTGAGACATGACCGCTCTTAATTACATATCCGTCTTTTGTTGTAGGAATATATCCTTTCTCTTTGATGCGTACCCAGCCAAGTGACGGAATCTTGATTCTGTGTCTTTCACAAAGGCAGTCTTTTGGATTATTCCTTACAAAATATATTTTCACATCAGATCTGCCTTTCTTCTTAAATTTTGGAAAGGCGCTCTTGTGATCAAAGAATTTTTCAAATGCGGTCTGTCCGTTATTTACTGCCTGTGTTACCGATTTTGAATAAGCTTCCTTGATCCAGGAATATTCTGGATGGCTCGGAAGAAACTCATTGTTGAGCCATACTCTAAACTGGCTGCTGCTCATAAACTTTTTGCCACTTTCATGAAGTTCCTTATTATGAGCAAGATAGAAGTTATAGATAAATCTGCAAGTACCTATTGTTTTACGAATCTTTACTTTCTGCTCCTCTGTTGGATTTATTTCCGTCTTGAAGCTCTTCAGCAATTTCCTCATCCCTTTCTATCATTTTTTTATACTTACAAAGCCCTTTGCAACCTGCAGGAGAACACATGAAGTATTGAAACAATATCCTGCATGAGTTCTCCATCTGATTTCTAATCTAATTATAGTACAAACGGAAAATCCTTGCATCAAGTTTGGCTTCATGAACGCCGATTTATAGGCGTTTATATAATTTATTTTTTACTATCCTGTGGTTTGTGGGTATTCAAATAATTCTTTTACATTACAAAACTATCTTAAAAATGCAACTTGATTTAGTAAATACTAATTGTAAGTATAATAATGCCTTTAGTTTGGGATCTGTTTGCCTTTAAATTTCCTTCTCTATCTTAACGTTATAATATCTTAACAGATACGCCTAAAAGTTCAGCAAAATCCATTGGTTTATAATTTGTAATATTTGATGTGTTCATTTTAACGCTCTTCTTTGAGGGGATTTGAACACATTCAAACACAATAATCGATATATTCAGTTACTTATATTTTCCTCCTTTTTAACAACTAGATGTGCACCTTCAATTGCGACAACTTCCCCATATTCTCCTTCTTCTAAAGTCAAATTATGAAGTGAAGACGCTGACCAAATCTGATTCTTAATTCTTACTTCACCCATATGATCTGCATCAATTCTCTTAATAACGAGAGCATGCGTTCCTATGAGTGCATCATTATTCGTATGTATTATATTGCCCTTCAGACTTTTTACAGCCATAGGACGTGCCACTATTGCGCATATAACAGATACTACTAGGAATATACCAACCTGTATTGGAACCGATAAATTTAATAAGCAGGCAATCAATGCCGCAAAAGCACCAATCACAAACCAGACACTTACTAGTGATACCGTGAGTATTTCTACCACAATACACGCAATCATAACACCTGACCACACTACCAAACTATCCATTTAGTCTTCCCTCCTTGTAGTCAACAATGAGAACTTCATGAACAATGTCATATGTTCCTTTAAACTTATAAACATTCTTTTCATTGAAATCGAGAGGAATCAAATCAGCAAGTTCTTTAATAAATGGTTTATTTGTGATTCTTCCATAGGACTTACCTCTTGATATCTTATGAAGCTGGTCCTGTGGATAAATTCCGTCATTGATGGCTTGCTTTCCCACGGGTTTGATACCGATACAATGATTGTCATAATCAATACCTAATAGAACATAATTCACATTTTCAAAATGCATACATGCTGTCGTATTCAACGTAATATTTGTTTCATAAATGGAGACGACAGATGCATTCAGTTCGTTTGTATTCCAGACAAAGTTCATGTTTATCACCTCCAATATCATTGTATTATTTTTATTATTTTTATTCAACAAAAATCGTATAACAAAAAAAATCTACCAATAAGATCATATTTCTACCATCTTGAATGTTAGAGTTTCAAAAGTATTATTTCTTATCTATGTAAATGAGTTTATCTATTATTCTTAGCACATATAGCATACATAGAATCAATAGATACTGTTTCTTTATGACGAAATAAATAAAGAAAGCCACAAATAAAACAAGTATTGGATATCTTAATCTACCTTTATTTATACATAGAAATACATATCCTTTTTTATTAATCTTCTTCTGAATGTAAAAATCAATCACTACTAATAATAAGATAAAAAAATGCCTAACAAGTATCCTGGCATAGTCTATGCTCCTCCTATTCTTTAATAATAACTAACATTTTATTATAGTTGATGTTAAGAGCAAAGTTTTAAAATCAATTACTAATAATATTATAATCTATTATGTTATTAACATCTATAGATATCTGTGTAAAACAAAAAACTTCTGTTTTTACGCAGAAGTTAAAAGAGTCTCTTTAATTCTTTTGCCACACCATCATGCAATACATCTTCACAGATAATTGATGCATGATGATAAATCATAGGGATTGCATTCTTCATAGCGATAGGATGACCTACTGTTTTAAACATTTCTAAGTCATTGGCTCCATCACCAAAACAATAGCTATCATCAACATCTAAGCCATAATACTTCAACATTGTTTCAATACCATGACCTTTAGAAGTATCTATATTAGATACTTCAATGTTTAAGCTATCATCATGTTTTTCATAGAAGAAAGCCCCTAGTCTTTCAATAAGTCCTACGCTGTCTTCTTTTTTATTATATCTGATTTCTAATTTAATTGTTTTCTTTAGTACTTCATCTAAATCATAATCGTTGCATAAAGAATCCATATCAATATTACACCAAGCATAGAATTCATACATATGTGGTGACTCTTTCTTTAAATAACAACGATCAGTTGTAAGAAGTATATATTCATAACCTTGTGATTCTACATATTCAATAAGTTTCTTTGTTTCTTCATAAGGTAAAGTCAAAGAATCTATTGTTTTTCCTTCAGTTACAATATGTGCTCCATTAGCTAATACAAAACCATCAAAACCAATGGATTTGACTTCTTTAGAAATAAATCCAGTTGGTCTACCACTTGCGATAAAGCATTTATGGCCTAATTTCTGTACTCTATGAATTTCATCAATCGTATTCTGACTAATACCAATCTCTGGATGGTAGATTGTACCATCAATATCAAAAAATATCGCTTTCATTATTTCCTCCAAAAAAAGAGATAGCGCGAACGCTATCTCTTACTGTAAGTATGTAGTGTTTTCTAACATGACACCGCAGCCTTCAGCAACACAATCAAGTGGTGTATCAGCTACGAATACAGGAACCTTTAATCCCTGTTCAAGGAACTTGTCTAAATTCTTTAATAAAGCTCCTCCACCAGTTAAGAAGATACCCTTATTTACGATATCTGCAGATAATTCAGGTGGTGTCTGTTCAAGAACCTGCTTAGCAGCAATTAAGATTGTTTCACAAACTTCTCCTAAAGCAGAAACTGTTTCAGCTTCATTCATCTGGACAGTCTTTGGAAGACCAGTCACTAAGTCTCTACCACGAACATCCATAACTGTTTCTTCGTTAGGCTGGAATGCACAACCGATCTGTTTCTTAACTTCTTCAGCTGTAGCATCACCAATTAATAACTTATATTTATCTTTTACGTATTTAATGATTTCCTGATCCATCTTGTCACCAGCAATCTTTAATGACTGAGATGTAACGATATCACCTAATGAAAGTACAGCAACGTCTGTAGTTCCACCACCGATATCGATAACCATGTTTCCAGATGGTTTAGAAATATCAAGACCAGCACCAATAGCAGCTACTTTTGGTTCTTCTTCGATATATACCTTCTTAGCACCACATCTTAAAGCAACATCCTGGATGGCACTCTTTTCGATTGAAGTGATGTTAGATGGACAACAAATTAAGATTGTTGGTCTAGCAAAAATTCCTTTTAAGTTTAGTTTATTGATAAAGTGTGTTAGTAAGATTTCAGTAGTCTGGAAATCAGCAATAACACCATCCTTTAATGGACGGATTGCTTTTAATTTTCCAGGAGTCTTTCCAAGCATTTCTCTTGCTTCTTCACCAACAGCAACAGGTCTATTTGTTTCTACATTAATAGTGACAACACTTGGTTCATTAACTACAATTCCTTCTCCTTTAGCATAGATAAGGATATTTGCAGTACCAAGGTCAATACCAATTTCTTTTGATAAGCTCATACCTTTTTCCTCCTTGTAAGCATTTCTATTTTATCATTTTATTCATATTATTCAAGTCAATTAATTAAAAAATATTGGCTTTAAATCAATAAAAACTTAACGTACCAAAATTAAGTATAAATTGTGCAAATAAGTATCCGAGCGCCACACTCGCGATTATATAGAAGACGTAAAACTGGCTGATTCTGCCCTTTCTTAAGAAGCGTTCGAAGTCAAAAGCCTGCAAGCCATACATAGCTAATAAGACAGAAATAATATAGACTAAAATATTAACTGTACGATAAAACATAGTATCCTCCTTTGACACTATTTAACCATTTCAGCAATCAAAATACAACCATTTGATATTTCAAATGATTTCTAGTACAATTTTAAATGAGGTGATTGATATGAATGTACGCGCATCAGAAATTAAAGATCTAAGTCGTGTGATGGATCTTATTAATCAAGCAAAAGAATATTTTAAAGATAATAATATTAATCAATGGCAAAAAGGATATCCTGACATTAGCACAATACTAGACGATATTATATCAGGTAACAGTTATGTTCTTTCTAAACATTCCCATACATATGGCACAATGCATTTTTTTATAGGAATAGAACCAAACTATGTAAGAATCTACAATGGCCACTGGCTTACTAATACTAGGCACTATGGTATTATTCATCGTTTTGTGATTGATAATAATCATAAAGGAAATGGCTATGCAAAAAAATTATTGGATTATGCAGTCAACATCTGTAAACAGAGTGGTACTCCTTCTATTCGTTTAGATATTGATAAGAATAATAAACCAATGAAAGAATTTATATTAAAGAATGGATTTAAACATTGTGGTACTATTTGTTTAAAAAACAACGAAGAAAGAGAAGCATACGAAAGATTGATTTGAAACTGTGTGTAAACACAGTTTTTTTATTTTATTTTTACATTTGCTTAACATATATAAGAAACAAATATACTATAATTCATTCAGGAGGACTCTTATGAAAAATTTAAGATTCTATATCATATTTTTATCTCTTTCTATTCTATTCTTACTATTTGATTGGTACTATTCAAGAAAACTCAATCTAGATTATATTAAGATTATCATTTTATCTATTACAGTTGTATTTGCTTGTCAATTGCTTATTTAGTCTTATGCAGTCACTTATGACTGTTCTTTTAATATTATTTGTATTTTAAGTTTAATTTATTGACAATTTTCTCAGATATACATTTGAATTAAAATTTACCTTATGTTAAACTGTCATTGTCATTTTAAAAAATGACTTTACTTTTTTCTTCTTGTATTTATAGTTATTAACTAGAAATATAAGGTCTTCCAAGCAAAAAGGGTAATGTTTCACGTGAAACATTACCCTTTTACTTTTTATGATATTCTTCATACACATGATTCTTATTTAATTTGCGAATCTTTGCGACTTCTTTAATAGCATCCTTCTTGGACATACCCTTTTCAACAAACTCATCAACATGTTCTGTAATTGTTTGGTCAAAAGTCTCTTCCTCTGTTACTTCAGTGCCACCTTCAACCACAATAACCATTTCACCCTTTAATTCATCTACTACTTCTAATACTTCAGAAATAGTACCTCTTAGAATTTCTTCATGCTTCTTTGTGATTTCTCTACATAAAGCTATTCTTCTATCACCTAATACTTTCATCATACATTCCAATGTTGCCTTAATTCTATGTGGGGCTTCATAGAATACGATTGTATAAGTGATATTTTTTAATTTTTCTAATTCTTTAGTCTTATTTTTGTTTGTATGGCTTAAGAAGCCATAGAACATGAATGGCTGTGGTGCAATGCCAGAGACAACCAAAGCATCTAAACAAGCATTACATCCTGATAAAGGTACTACATTGTATCCTGCATCAATAGTTGCAAGAACCATTTCATACCCTGGATCACTAATTGCAGGATAACCTGCATCACTTACTAATGCAACTGACTCCCCTTCTTCTAATAATGATAAAAGTTTAGGAATCGCAACATGCAGATTATGTTCATGATGAGAAATAAGCTTAGCTTCTATATTAAAGTGATTTAATAGTTTTACTGTATTACGTGTATCTTCTGCTGCAATATAGTTTACACTCTTCATAACATCAATACATCTTGGCGTCATTTCACTTAAATTACCAATAGGTGTTGGTACAAGGTAAAGTGTTGCTTTTCCATTCTCAAAACTCTTTTGTCTATTTAACATTCATCTCACCTACTAACTGTTTAACTTCATCTGAATAGCTTCCATCTTCATTATGTGTATATAATGGAGGTTCAATCTTTAATCCTGTTTTACCTAAGAAAGCACCTTCGATTAAAAACGTATTACATTCTTTTCCTTCTTTAGGATAGACAAAACGGATACGTTTAGGTTCTATTCTATATTTTTTAAATAATTCAATTGTTTCAATAAAACGGTCTGGACGATAGACCATTGAGAAACGACCATTCTGATCTAGAATCTTTGCAGCTGATGCAATAATTCCTTCTAGATCTATTTTGATTTCATGACGTGCAATAGTTATATAAGGACTTTCATTAATATGGGATTTCTCTCCTAATTTAAAGAAAGGTGGGTTACATACAATTGCTTTGGTACGTGGTGCATATTTCACATAATCTTTAATATCATCATGAATGATTTCTACCTGATCTTCTACATGATTTAATTTTACGTTTCTTTCTGCAATCTCTACAGCTTCCTTTTGAATTTCAACACCAATAATCTTCTTATGAGTTCGTTGTGTTAAGATTAATGGTATGGCTGCATTATTTGTCCCAAAATCAACGATTGTCTTCATATCCTTTGTGATTGCACAAAAGTTTGCCAATAAAACAGTATCCAGAGAAAAGGTAAACATATCTCTTCTCTGGATGATTTTCATATCATTATAACCAAGGAGATGATTAATTTCTTCGTTCATCTTTCTTCCCTTTTGGATTATTACCTTTGATAGTTCTTGGCTTCTGATTATACTGTTTTGGTTTATGCTGTTGTCTTGGCTTCTTTTGTTTTGGTTTATCGTGTTTCTTTTCTTTTTTAGGTGCTAGTTCTTCTAAGATACGTCTTTCCTTTTTAGGAGCTGATTTCTTATCGATATCAGATAAAGGAATAAATAAAATACTTCCTTCACTATCAATCTTTACCAAATCAGAAATAACGTTTAAACCAACAACCTTACACTGTTTATCTTCATAACGAATAAATGAACCAATCTTAGGGAATTTCTTTTTAACTTCCTTATAGGCTTCATCTTCATACTTTAAACAGCATAATAAACGTCCACAAACACCTGAAATCTTATCAATATTAATCGCAAGTAACTGATTCTTAGCCATATTGATAGATACACCATCAAACTCACCTAAGAATGAGTTACAACATAGTGGTAAGCCACAATTTCCAATACCACCCACTATTTTAGCTTTATCTCTAGGTCCTACCTGTCTCAATTCAATACGACATTTAAAAACACTAGCAAGTTTCTTTAATAAATCTCTGAAGTCTACACGTTCATCAGATGTATACATAAAGATCACCTTAGAAGCATCTAATGTATATTCGCAATTGATCAAATGCATATCAAGGTTTGTTTCCGCAATGATTTCTTTACAGATTTCAAATGATTTTTGTGCCTTAATTTTATTGATATTATATACTTCAATGTCTGCTCTATTCGCAACACGTTTAATTCTTTTTAATTCGTTATCTAATTTAAATTCTGATAAGTCTGCAAGATCCGCAATGATTTCTCCCATTTCTAGTCCTCTTACAGTTTCTACTACTACTTTATCTCCTTTTTTGACATCTAAGTCTGTAGAGAAGTAATAATATTTACCAGCGCTATTAAATCTAACAGCCGCTAATTTATCCATTTCATCAAACTCCCTTCAATACTTTATATACCATACCATCTAGTAATAATGCAAGATTGACATTATTGTTGAGTCTTTCAGCATATTCTAATATGATTTCTATTTTCTGTAATATTTTACCATCTTCTGGCATCTTCTCAAAGAATTCTTTATGTTTCACAAATAATACAGGTATGGAATGTTTCACGTGAAACATATCTCTCATACCTAACACCAGAAGATTTAAGAATAATGCATAAGCTTCTTTATTCTTCTTATACTTCTTACCTAGATTTATCTGCAAATTGATCAATAAATCCGATGGCTTCATATATAAATCTTCAATAAAGTAGAATACATAATTCTTAACATCAAAATATAACTCACTATCCTTATATTCATTACATTCTTCAATCGAATCAAACAGATGAGGAAGAACCATAGAGTCTTCTTCATCCACCCCTTCATTCTTTAGTTTTAATTCTAAAGAATGCTTAGATTCAGGAAGTAATTTAATCACCTGACATCTAGATTGAATAGTAGGTAGTACTTTATTAATATTCTTTGTTGTAAGGATTGCATATACTTCTTCTACAGGTTCTTCTAAGAACTTTAATAAGCTATTCATTGCCTGAGTTGTCGCATTATCAATATTTTTAAGAATATATACTTTTCCATTATTCTCTACACTTGATTTCACAAACTCTTCCTGAATATGATCAATATCAGATTTCTTAATAGAACTCTCTTTACCATCACATACAATCATATCAGGATAAAGACCTTCTTTAATTCGTATACAGTTATCACAAGTTTCACACGCTAGTGTATCTTCATGGCATATATAAGACTGGGCAATAAATGTCGCAATATCATCCGTATGATCCCCTACTAGAAGAAATGCATGAGTCTTTTTATTCTCTTTAAAACTCTTCTCTAAGATACGATAGAAGATAGGTTGTGTTTCTTTTAGAAATTCTTTCATAGTCTATCCTTTACGATTTCATAAACCTGACGATATACTTCTTCAACTGGTAAAGAAGCATCTACCTTCACAATTCTATCTGGGAACTTATCACAGATCATTTGATAACCATCATATACTTTATGATGAAAATCCAATGATTCTAAATCTAATCTATTGACTTCTCTATCTCCTGTAATACGCTTTAAAGCAACTTCAGGTTTTACATCAAAGAAAATAGTTAAATCAGGAAGAATACCATCTGTCGCAAAAAGATTCATGTTGTAGATATTATCTACACCAATACCTCTTCCAATTCCCTGATAAACTAAAGAACTATCAATAAAACGATCGCATATCACAATACCATCTTCCTTTAATACAGGAAGTACTTTTTCTACTAGATGCTGTCTTCTGCTTGCTGCATAAAGTAATGCTTCAGTTCTTGCATCCATCTTCGTATTATTGACATCAGTAATCACATCTCTGATTTGTTCTGCAATATCTACACCACCAGGTTCTCTACTAAAAGTGATATTATATCCTTCTTCGATAAACTGTTTATGTAACATCTTTGCAATAGTCGTTTTACCACTGCCTTCTCCACCTTCAAAAGTAATAAATAAACTCATATCATACACTCCTTCAAACATTAATATTATATGTGATTTACAATGTTTTTTCCATAATTAAAAAGAAGGTTATTCATTACCTTCTCTATACTTTCGATAATCAAAGACATCTTCTCTATTTAATAACTGTGACCATCTTGCTGATAACAGTTTTGCATATTTATAGTCTTCTAATCCATATGCCCCTAAAGAATAGGCATCATTACATTCTATTAATAAGGTTCTTCCATCTTTAGTAACACCTATATCAATAGAACATGCCATAGGTCTTTCATCCCATTGTGTAAATTGATTCATGATCTGGTCAAGTACATCAGGATTATAGTTATAATGCCAATCACCTTTATAAGGACGCACATCTATAATTTCATCATAATATACAAAGCAGCGCCACTCACGCATGAACTCAACAGCTTCACTACAGAGAACTTCAAGATTATCATTATAAGCCCCACAGCCTATTAAATCCTTAATACTTGATATCACTTTACCAGTAAATACTTTACTATCAACGGGTTTCACAAACCATCCTGCTGACCATTTCTTTTCGTCTGAAGAAATAGAATTAATTGTATCTTTCCATATCTTTCTTCCTAAAAATTCTTTGAGACATTCTGGATAATTATCAACATGAGGATGCGTTATTCCAAACTTCTTAAATACATTTTCACACTGTATAAGATAATCTACTACTATATCCTCTTTAGTGATTTGATCGTAAATATCATTGAGTGAGTAATAAGGTTCTATTTCACATGCTAATTCATTGAATCCATTAATAGCTTTCTGCATTTCAAGACTATGGCCTACTACAAGTCCAGAATTATAATCTTTTTTTACTTTTATGTAAGCTTTCATTATTTTATCCTCAATACAAAAGGGCTATAAAAATACATTATAGCCCTCTTGCTTAAACTTTCTTTCTACCCTCAAATGATTTTAATAATGTGAGTTCATCTGCATAATCAAGAGAACTTCCAATTGGTAAACCATGCGCAATACGTGTTGTATTGACACCTTTTTTATCTAATAGCTTTGCAAGGAAGAGCGCAGTTGTTTCCCCTTCTCTTGTCGCATTTGTCGCAATAATCACTTCTTTTGTATCAGGAGTAATACGATCAAATAAACTCATAATGTTCAAATCATCCATAGTCTTGCCATCCATAATAGAAATTGTACCACCTAATACATGATATAACCCATGGTACTCTTTCATCTTTTCCATCGCAAAGACATCCTTAGGAGATTCTACAACACATATTGTAGACTGATCTCTTTCGTGATCAGCACATATCTCACACTTATCACCTTCACTTAAATTACCACATATAGGGCATGTATGAACGTTTTCTTTAAATGAAGTCAGTGCCTGTGAGAATCTTTTTACATCTTCTTCTGACATAGCATAAATCGCATAAGCCATTCTTTCAGCACCTTTGTTTCCAATACCTGGCAACATTTTAAAACATGTCATTAACTCTTCAAAACTCTTTGGATATTCCATATTACATAAAAGAAGATAAATCTAATCCACCAGTGAGGGATTTCATATTATCCTCTTTCTCCTTTTCTACCTGACTGATTCCCTGATTAATCGCAATCATCATCAAGTCTTCTAACATATCTTTATCGTCCATAAGATCCTGACTGATATGTAATTCAGTGATCTGATACTTACCATTGATTTTACCTGTAATCAAATTATTCTGACAAGAAAAACTAAAACTCTTATTTTCTAATTCTTTTTGTTGGTTTGAGGCTGTTTCACCCATTTTCTTTGCGGTTTCTAAAAGCGAATTGAAATCCATTTTTAATCCTCCTTAAATTCTACAATATCTTCGCCAAACATATCTAAAGCATACTTCTGTGCATCATTCAAATCTACTCTTTTTAAATCATATCCATCAATATGTTTTAATGTGATTGGTCTCGCCTGAGGAAGCTGTTTGCTTCTTGCAAGCTGAATATAATGTTGTCTCATCTCTAACCATGCATCATGCTGCATACCAATGAATTTATATTCATGTCCTAATACATCCTTAATTAAAGATGATAACTGTTTATAGTTCTTATAATAGTTTGCAGCATTCACATCAGGCATTAATTCAAACTCAATAATTAAACCATCTCTACAAGCAGCTACAGGATGCCCCTGTGATAACATACTTGCTGCTTTGGCTGTATTCATATTAGCCATATAACGTCTAATCACTGGCCACTTCTCCTGTACTTCATTTAAGATCTTACGATCTGCCTGTACAAGAATATTTAATATATCACTTTGATCTACTTCGATATTATCATCTGATGCATATGTTTCTGGTTCTTCTTTCTTTTCATAATTGAATTGAGGTACTGGTTGTTCAACCTTCTTTTCAATAACTGGTTCTACTATCTCTTCTTCAATTGGTTCAAAGACAGGTTCTTCTATAATTTCTTCGATTGGTTCTTCTTTGACTTCAACCTTCTTTACTTCTACAGGTTTTACAGGTTCTTCTTTAATAGGTGTATATTCAATCTTCTGACTTGGTGCATGTTCTTGATTGCATAGTCTTAATAATGCAAGTTCAAAATAAATATGTGGATCAGTGGCTCTGATATACTTCTCACTTGCATCCATCAATATATCAATAAAATTAAAACATTCATCACTTGAAATATAAGGCACAATGTTTTCTAAGTCTTTCTGTGTCATGACTGACATAATAGAAACATCTTTTGTATTCCTATAAACAACTATGTCTTTTAATATATCAATTAAATCAAATGTTAATCTCTTAATATCGATACCACTCTTATCCATCTTATCTAATATCTTTAAAGATTCAGACATATTCTTAGATAATAAAACCTTCAATAAGTTTGTCTTATCATCCATGGATACAATACCATAAATAGTATGAATATCATTAATGCTTAAATGATCATCATTATAGGCAAGACATTGTTCAAGGATAGATAATGCATCTCTCATCCCACCATTCGCAAGTCTGGCGATTAATTCTAAGGATCCATCATCATATGTCTTACCTTCCTCTTTTAAGACATACTGCATTCTTTGTACCATTTCCTGGTCAGTGAGTCGTGTAAAATCAAATCTCTGACATCTAGAAATAATAGTAGGTAAGATCTTATGTGGTTCTGTTGTCGCAAGAATAAAGATGACATGTGCAGGTGGTTCTTCTAATGTCTTTAATAGTGCATTAAAAGCTCCAGGTGACATCATATGTACTTCATCGACGATATAGACTTTATATTGTCCCTGTGTCGGTGCATATTTCACCTTATCAATCAGACTTCTTACTTCTTCTACCCCATTATTGCTGGCAGCATCTATTTCAATGACATCTGGATGTGTTCCATTTTCAATCTGTTTACAATTCTCACATTCACCACATGGTTTAGGATCACCTGTACAATTAACTGCCTTAGCTAATAACTTTGCGACAGTTGTCTTCCCTGTTCCACGTGGACCACAAAATAAATATGCATGAGCAATCTTCTTTTCACCTATTGCATGCTTTAATGTAGTAATAATTGCTTCCTGTCCAGCTACATCTTTAAATGTCTGTGGACGGTATGTTCTATATAATGATTTATATGCCATCTTCATCAACTCCTTTCCTTATTATACATAAAAAAAGGTGCCTTAGCACCTTAATTATTATCACTTACTAACATCAATATATCAATAAAAATGTTGATAAAATCCATATAGAGCTGTAATGCACAAAGCAATGCCACACCTTGTAATGCTTCCTGAGGTGCAACTTCATAGGCATATTCGATATGCTTAAAATCATAAATAGTAAGTCCAGTAAAGACTGCAAGATCAAGGAATACCACAAGATAATAAAGACCTGGTGCTGAAATGAAGATCAATAAGATATACGCAATCATAAGAACTGGTAAAGCCATTAAACAGACCTTTCCTATACCAATGAAATTATTATTAGTATGCTGTGTCACTGTATAAAGTAAGCCAAAATAAACAGCTGTCACTGCAAAGGCAAGTACCGCCACACCTGGTACAACATAATTCAACCACATAGAAAGTACAATCCCATTAATTACTGAATAAGCAACATAATATGTCTTAGCCTTCTCTATAGCCATATCTTTCACTGTTTTACTAAGCATTAGTACTAATCCTATTTCGACAATAGAACATACAATCATAAAAATGAAATAAGAAGCACCCAATATCAGTTCAAGATGTAAGAATGAGAATAGAAATGAAGTGATTGTAGTGATTCCTAAAGCGACAGCCATCCATTTCATGATTGAACCAAAGAACTCACCATAACTCATCTTATTACTGTAATAAGAATCCATAGTTTACTTCCTCCTTTTACGTTTAAAGAACTCTGATACTATTGTAGCACACTGTTCCTTTAAAATCCCCTGTTGTACATCAGGATGATGATTTACAGGATTATTCTCTATTAACTCTATAAAACCAGACCATTTACTTACATTTGCACCTATTACTAAACGACTCATACGACTTTGTATAATAGCCCCTGTACACATCATACATGGTTCTAATGTTACATACATTGTACAGCCATCTAAATGCCATAAATCAAGATACTCACTTGCTTGATTAATAGCTAATATTTCAGCATGTCCTGTAGCTTTCTTTAAGGTTTCCTTCTGGTTATGTGTACGTGCAATGATTTGTCCTTCATAGACAATAATGCATCCAATAGGTACTTCATCTTCACTCATTGCAATTTCTGCTTCTTTTAATGCTTCAGCCATATATTCTTCATCACTCATACACTATGACTGCCACTCAAAATGTGATTAAATATACTCACATCGAGATAATGTAAGTTCTCACGAACATTACTTACTATTTCATTGTGTATGCTTTCGATTGACAAACGTCATATCTACTCACAAGTTCAAGTACACTTCATAGTCGTAAATTCCCGAAATAGCCTTCGGTACATACTTACGTTTGCGTTTATTTATGCAACTTCGTAAGTCGTAGCATCTCTCAGATTAAGTGCAGCATTGAAATCTCTGTCTTCGATATAACCACAGTCACATCTGAAAAGTCTATCTGAAAGCTTTAAATCTTTCTTGATATTCTTGCAGCAGTGACATGTCTTAGATGATGGGTACCATCTATCTACAATTCGAAGTTCAATTCCATTTTCCTTGCATTTAGCTAGAAGCTTTGATCTAAATTCATAAAACTTCTGCGAAGCAACTGCCTTTGAAAGATGTCTATTCTTCATCATTCCTGATACGTTTAGATCTTCAATCGTTATATAAGATGGCTTGGTTTTCACTATCTCTGCGATTGTCTTATTGATGTAATCAGTACGAATATTGTCTATTCTATGATGAAGCTTCTGTATCTTAAGCCTTTGTTTCTGTATATTTCTTTTTTGAGTGGACTCTCCTTTCTTTAGATTTTCATATTTTCGAGAAAGACTTCTCTGTTCTCGAATAAGCTTTTTTTCAAGCTTCTTTAATTTTGCAGATTTGTTGATGTTCTTATAAGTTTTTCCATTAGAGACAATCGCAAAGTCCTTTAATCCAAGGTCAATGCCAATTCCTTTACTGGAATTATTGGCTGTCCTTTTATCTGGGATTTCTATAAGAACTGAAACATAGTATCTGTCAGCCTTTATTGAGACATGACCGCTCTTAATTACGTATCCATCTTTTGCTGTGGGAATATATCCTTTCTCTTTGATACGTACCCAGCCAAGTGACGGAATCTTAATTCTGTGTCTTTCACAAAGGCAGTCTTTTGGATTATTCCTTACAAAATACATTTTCACATCAGATCTGCCTTTCTTTTTAAATTTTGGAAAGGCGCTCTTATGATCAAAGAATCTTTTAAATGCTGTCTGTCCATTATTTACTGCCTGTGTTACCGATTTGGAATAAGCTTCCTTGATCCAGGAACATTCTGGATGGTTTGGAAGATACTCATTGTTAAGCCATACTCTAAACTGGCTGCTGCTCATAAACTTTTTGCCACTTTCATGAAGCTCCTTATTATGAGCAAGATAGAAGTTATAGATAAATCTGCAAGTACCTATTGTTTTACGAATCTTGACTTTCTGTTCATCTGTCGGATTTATTTCCGTTTTGAAGCTCTTCAGCAATTTCCTCATCCCTTTCTATCTGTTTTTTTATACTTATGACGCCCTTACAGCCTGCAGGAAAACACATGAAGTATTGAAACAATATCCTGCATGAGTTCTTCATCTGATTTCTAATCTAATTATAGTACAAATGGAAAATCTATACATCAAGTTCAGCTTCATGAACGCCGATTTATAGGCGTTTATATAATTAAATTTTTACTATCCTGTGGTTTGTGGGTATTCAAATAATTCTTTTACATTACAGAACTATCTTAAAAATGCAGTTTGATTTAGTAAATGCTGATTATAAGTATAATAGTGCCTATTAGTTTGGATTCGGTTTGCCTTTAAAGTTCCTTCTCTATCTCAACGTTATAATATCTTAACAGATACGCCTAAAAGTTCAGCAAAATCCTTTAATTTATAATTTGTGATATTTGATGTGTTCATTTTAACACTACCTCTATGAGTAAATTTAAACACAATCAAACACAATAGTTAATATTTTTAGTTACTTATAGTTTCCTCCATTTATATAAAAAAAGTGCCATTACACACAAACAGAGGCCCTTAATGCTGCTACCTTCCGGTCCTGACATGGTTCAGACATGTTTATTGTAATGGCAAAATTGATTATAACATAATTATTATAAAATGCAAGAAAAAGGAGATTTTACATCTCCTTTCACATTATTTCTTAGGAACTAGTTTTTCAGTACCACCCATGTATGGTCTTAATGCTTCTGCTATAGAAACAGTACCATCTTCATTTAAGTTATTTTCTAAGAACGCAATCAACATTCTAGGTGGTGCAACAACAGTATTATTTAAAGTATGTGCGTAATACTTACCATCTTTACCATTGATTCTGATATTTAATCTTCTAGCCTGTGCATCAGTTAAGTTAGAACAGCTTCCTACTTCAAAATACTTCTTCTGTCTTGGAGACCAAGCTTCAACGTCTAATGACTTAGACTTTAAGTCTGCTAAGTCACCAGAACAACATTCAAGTGTTCTTACTGGAATATCTAAAGATCTAAATAAATCTACAGTATTATTCCATAACTTATCAAACCACATCTTAGATTCTTCTGGTTTACATACAACGATCATTTCCTGTTTTTCAAACTGATGAATTCTATAAACACCACGTTCTTCAATACCATGAGCACCTTTTTCTTTTCTGAAACATGGTGAATATGAAGTATAAGTATATGGTAATTTGTCTTCATCTAATAATTCGCCAATGAACTTACCAATCATTGAATGTTCAGAAGTACCAATTAAGTATAGGTCTTCTCCTTCAATCTTATACATCATGGCATCCATTTCTTCAAATGACATAACACCATTAACAACATTACTTCTAATCATATATGGTGGTACACAATAAGTGAATCCACGGTTGATCATGAAGTCTCTTGCATAAGCTAATACTGCAGAATGTAATCTAGCAATATCACCCATTAAATAATAGAAACCATTACCTGCAACTCTACCCGCTGCATCTAGATCAATACCATCAAATGATTCCATAATATCTGTATGATATGGAACTTCATAATCAGGTACTACTGGATCACCATACTTAGTGATTTCTGCGTTTTCGCTGTCATCTTTACCGATTGGTACAGTAGGATCTAAGAAGTTAGGAATCTTCATCATGACTTCTCTTAATTTATCTCCAGATTCTTTTTCAACTTCTTCTAATGACTTTAATTCTTCAGCCATTTCTCCAACTTTCTTCTTATTTTCAGCAGCTTCTTCTTTCTTACCTTCACGCATGAACTGTCCAATTTCTTTAGACAATTTATTTCTCATACTACGAAGTTCAGATGCTCTTGTGATAGCAGCTCTATACTGTTTGTCTAATTCTAATGCTTCATCAACTAAAGGAAGCTTATGATCTTGAAACTTCTTTTTAATATTTTCCCTAACAGCTTCAGGATCTTCTCTTAATCTTGCGATATCAATCATATATATACTCCTTGTTCATAGATTATTGTCATTATATACCATTATTCATTAATTATAAAGTAATCATCAATGAAATAAGTGGCAATGTGACTAAAGAAAATGCAGTAGATACAAAAATAAGCTTAGAAGCGAATTCTGGGTTCTTATCATACTTATTTGCCAACATTGCACATGTACTTGGTGCAGGCATCGCAGCCAATACTACTGATACACCAATACCAATATGATCAAGTGATGTCCATCTCAAACATAGATAAGTAATTACTGGAATCATAATCAAACGAATAAAAGAATAATAAATACATTCCTTATCCAATATCTCTCTAGGTTCTACATCACTTAATATACTTCCTATCACAATCATACTTAATGCGGTATTACATCCTCCTATAGAACTCATAGTTGTAGTCACAAAAGAAGGTAGTGTATACCCTAATGAATACATGATCATAAATACTATACCAAAATAAATCCCAATAAGACATGGATGTAAAGCAACTTTCTTCACCATTGTCTTAAAATCAGCTTTTGTATAATGGGACAAACCATAACTCCACATAAATACTCTTTGTGGTATTAAATAAATACAAGCATAAAGTAAACCCATATCACCATATAACCCCTGCGCAAATGGCATACCCATAAAACCTGCATTAGATACCATAGTCGCATACTGTAAGTTGATCTTCTTTGTTTCTTCCTGATTATTATAAGCTGTCTTATTAATAATAAAATAAAGACCCTGTATACCAATAGAGACTAAAAATACCACAAGAGTTGTCTTCATAATACTTGGTGTGAGTTTAATTAAGAAACTCTTTGCAGTGGCCACAGGTAACACAATGTTTAATACTAAATCAGTAACCTGTTTACGAGTCTGTTTATTAAACAATCCTAGTTTAGAAATAAGATAGCCTATTCCTACTAAAATAAATATTTCTACCTGTAAATCTAACATACTTATCTCCCCTCTTTGAGGACTTATTATAGTATGAAAAAAAGAAGTTGTCATGTGACAACTTCTTATTCTTCAGTCGTTTCTTCTTCAGAGTCTTTATCTACTACTGTAATACTTGAAACAGAAGCACCTTCACCTACTTTAATAAGTCTTACACCCTGTGTAGCTCTTCCAGCACTCTTTACCTGTTCCATTGGTAATCTGATAATAATACCTTCATTCGTAATGATCATTAAGTCTTCATTGCCTTCTACAGCTTTAATGCTGACTAATTCACCATTCTTCTCAGTAATATTAACAGTCTTAACACCTTTACCACCACGTTTAGATAAACGATATTCTTCTAGTGGTGACATCTTACCATAACCCTTTTCAGTAATGATTAGGATATTTTGTCCTTCAGTATTTGTAGTCACACCAATAATATGACTATCATCTACATTCATACCCTTAACACCACTTGCAGAACGTCCCATTGGTCTCACATCATTTTCATCAAAACGAATAGCCTTACCATTAGCGGCTGCAAGAAGAATTTCACTCTTACCATTAGTTAACTTAACATCAACTAATTCATCACCCTCACGTAATGTGAGTGCAAGTTTACCAGACTGTCTGATATTTTCGAATTCAGGTAATCCAGTTCTCTTTACTAAACCATCCTTAGTCACAAAGAATAAGAAATGTGATTCATCTACTTCAGAAGGTGTAATAGAGATCATAGTCTTCACCTGTTCATCCTTATCCATATTCAATAAGTTGATAATAGGAAGACCCTTTGCCTGTCTACCAAATTCAGGAATATTATATCCCTTCATTCGATATACCTTACCAAAGTTAGTAAAGATCAATAAATCATCATGAGTAGACATATTCATTAATGAATCTACAACATCATCATTATTTGTACTCATACCCTTGATACCTTTACCACCTCTATTTTGAGCTTTATAAGTATCAATAGGCATACGTTTTACATAACCATTATTAGTTAAAGAAATAACTACATCTTCTTCAGGAATTAAATCTTCATCTTCAATATCAAATGAACCCTGAATGATTTCAGTTCTTCTCTTATCACCATACTTCGCTTTGATTTCAAGAAGTTCCTGATCAATAATCGCAATAATTCTTTCTTTATTCGCAAGAATATCTTTTAAATCTGCGATTGTTTCTAATAATGCATTTAATTCATTCTCAATCTTTTCTCTTTCCAATCCAGCAAGTCTTTGTAACTGCATTTCACGGATAGCCTTTGCCTGTCTTTCAGACATATCAAATTCATCCATTAATCTCTGCTGAATAATTTCTGTTGTACGAGAACTTCTAATTAAATTAATAATCGCATCAATCTGATCAATAGCACGCTTTAAACCATCTAAGATATGTGCACGATCTTCTGCCTTCTTTAAATCGAATAATGTTCTTCTACGAATAACATCTTCCTGATGTTCTAAGTAAACATTAATCATTTCTTTTAAAGACAATGTCTTAGGTTCACCATTCACTAAGGCAATATTGTTGACACCAAAAGTAGTCTGTAATGCAGTTAACTTATATAACTGATTTAAAATAACTTCTGGCTGTACATCTCTTCTTAACTCAATAACAATACGAATACCTTCACGGTCAGATTCATCTCTTAATTCTGTAATACCATCGATATTCTTTTCTTTGACATGAGCTGCAATCTTTTCAATTAAACGTGCCTTATTGACCATATATGGTAATTCAGTTACGATGATTGCTTTTTTATTGCTACCGATATCTTCAATATCAGTCTTTGCTCTCATGACAATCAAACCATTCCCTGTCTCATAGGCTTTCTTAATAGCCCCACGGCCTAAAATATAAGCGCCTGTAGGAAAATCAGGACCAGGGATATAATTATCCATTAACTCTGTAATTGTAATATCAGGGTTCTTAGAAACAGCAAGAATCGCATCAACCACTTCACCTAAGTTATGTGAAGGAATATTAGTTGCCATACCTACCGCAATACCAGTAGACCCATTAATCAATAAATTTGGAATACGAGAAGGAAGCACATTAGGTTCCTTTTCTTCACCATCATAGTTAGGGACAAAATCAACAGTATCCTTGTTGATATCTCTTACCATTTCCATCGCAATCTTAGACATTCTTGATTCTGTATAACGCATTGCGGCAGCGCCATCACCATCAATAGAACCAAAGTTACCATGTCCATCTACCAACATATATCTATATGAGAAATCCTGTGCCATACGTACAAGGGCTTCATAAATAGAACTATCACCATGTGGATGATATTTCCCCATTACTTCCCCAACAATACGGGCAGACTTCTTATAAGGCTTATCACTATAACAGCCCAATTCATTCATACCATGAATAATACGTCTCTGTACTGGCTTTAAACCATCTTTCGCATCAGGAAGAGCTCTAGCCACAATAACACTCATCGCATATTCCATGAATGATTTCTTCATTTCACCTGTTAACTGTATATCTTTAATACCTCTTTGTTCCATGACTATCTCCTTCCTTAAATATCAAGATTTTCTACATACTTCGCATTTTCTCTAATGAAATCTCTTCTAGGTTCAACACGTTCACCCATCAACATATCAAATAGCTGATCAGCCTGCATTGCATCATCTAACTGAATTCTATTTAATACACGATTTTCAGGATTCATAGTTGTTTCCCATAACTGTTCTGGATTCATTTCACCTAGCCCTTTATAACGCTGAATTGTATATTTCGCATTAGGACCAAGTTCTTCTTTTAGTTTATCTAACTCATAATCACTATATAAATAATGATCATCCTTACCATGTCTTAATAAATAAAGAGGTGGCTGAGCAGCATAAACATAACCATTCTCAATTAAAGGTTTTAAATAACGATATAAGAAAGTAAGCATTAAAATTCTAATATGACCACCATCGACATCGGCATCGGTCATGATGACAATCTTATGATAACGTAGTTTATTGATATCAAACTCATCACCAATACCAGTACCAAATGCGGTAATCATAGATCTAATTTCCGCATTACCAAGAATTCTTTCTAAACGTGCTTTTTCAACATTCAAGATCTTACCTCTTAAAGGAAGAATAGCCTGAATCTTTCTATCTCTACCAGATTTCGCACTACCTCCGGCAGAGTCCCCTTCGACAATGAATATTTCACATTCACTTGGATCCTTAGAAGAACAGTCTGCAAGCTTACCAGGAAGATTAGAGACATCTAAAGCTGTCTTTCTTCGAGTCATTTCTCTTGCACGCTTCGCTGCCATTCTTGCCTTAGAAGCCAATGTAACTTTATCCATGATAATCTTTGCAGTATCAGGATTTTCTAATAAGAACTTATCCAATGCATTCGCAAGAATAGTAGATACAATCTTTCTTACTTCCGCATTACCTAATTTAGTCTTTGTCTGTCCTTCATACTGAGGATCAGGGTGCTTAACTGATACAATTGCAGTTAAACCTTCACGACAGTCATCACCACTTAAAGAGTCATCTTTATCCTTTAAGAAGTTGTGACTTTTTGCATAGTTATTAATAACACGTGTTAAAGCTAAACGGAAACCTTCTTCATGTGTTCCACCTTCATGTGTATTGATATTATTACAGAATGAATAGATATTTGGCTGATAACCATCATTGTACTGCATAGCTATTTCCACGGAAATATCATTCATTGTATCTTCACAATCAATAATACGATCATGTAATGGTGTCTTATTCTTATTTAAGAAAGCCACATACTCTCTTAAACCACCTTCATAATGATATTCATCTACTTTTGCAGGATCTAATCTTTCATCCTCTAATACAAGCTTTAAGCCTTTATTTAAGAAAGCAAGTTCTCTTAATCTCTGACTTAATACACCATAATCATAAACTGTTGTTTCAGTAAAGATTTCAGGATCTGCTTTAAATATAACAGTTGTTCCTGTTTCTTCCTGATTACAATCTCCTACAACCTTTAAAGAACCAACAGGTGTTCCACCATTTTCAAAACGTTGATAGTAAATATGTCCTTCACGGTGAACATAAACTTCTAGCCATTCACTCAAGGCATTTACAACAGAGGCACCTACACCATGTAGACCACCAGAGACCTTATAGCCTCCTCCTCCGAATTTACCACCGGCATGTAATACAGTAAAAATAGTTTCAATTGTATTCTTACCTGTCTTCGCATTCATACCAGTAGGCATACCACGACCATTATCAATGACTTTTACAACATCACCTGGTAATAATACAACTCTGATCTTATTACAGAAGCCTGCGAGTGCTTCATCGATAGAGTTATCCACTATTTCCCATACAAGATGGTGTAAACCTCTTGCAGACGTTGTCCCGATATACATACCAGGTCTCTTTCTAACGGCTTCTAGCCCTTCTAAGACTTGAATATCGGATTCATCATAATGTTCTACTTTTTCTTCCATTTACTTATCCTCCTTCAACGTTCCTTTCTCTATTCTTAAAACCAAAGCATCATCTAGTGAATGATGATAACCTAAATCAAAATGCGTTGTTGTAATAAATGTCTGTACCTTATGATCAATCAGATTCAAAAGTTTCATCTTTCTCTCTTCATCTAACTCACTCAATACATCATCTAACAACAAGACAGGATACTCACCTATCTGCATCTTTACTATTTCTACTAACGCAATCTTTATCGATAAGATGATAGATCTCTGCTGCCCCTGGGATGCAAACATACCAGCATCATTCTCATCTAAAAAGATTTTTAAATCATCCTTATGAATACCATCTACAGTATTCCCTTGAAATATATCTCGCTTATAATTCTTTTTATATTTATCAAGAATACCCTCTTTTGAAATATCCTTGAACTGCGTATGATATCTCAAAACAAGCTTTTCTTTACCAGAAATATAAGCATACATCTGCCCACTGATCTCATTCAACAACTCTATGAACTTCATACGTCTTTGAATCAGATCTTCTTCTAATTCTGCCATCTCCTCACTCAGTACTTCTAGATACATATCAGGTTCCTTATGTCCATCATGAAGCATCTTTAAGTACTTATTTCTTTCCTTCATCAACTTATTATATTTATTCAAGTTAAACATATAGATTGGTGAAATCTTAGAAATCTCAGTATCTATCAAAGTACGTCTCATCTTAGGAGATCCTTTAATCAACTGGAGATCCTGAGGAGTAAATAAGATCACATTAAAATAACCCAGATAATCACTTGTCTTACTCACAGCCTTATCATTAATAAAAGCCTTCTTGCCTTCTTTAGACACGACAACCTTTAAATCGTACGGACGTGTACCATTTACAACATGACCTGACACACGTGTATAAGACTGATCGAACATGATCAATTCATCAAGCATACGGGACTTGAAGCTTCTTGTAGTAGACAAGAGATAAATCGCTTCAAGTATATTCGTTTTACCCTGTGCATTATCCCCAATGATAATATTAACCAGTGGATGAAAATGAAAGGTTTGCTTTTCATAATTACGAAATTGAATCAGATTAAGCGTTTTGATTTCCATGGATTACATACTGGCGACGATCTACTTCAAACACATCACCATCTCTTAGTTTCTTACCACGTCTACGGTCTACTTCTCCATTTACAAGAACATGACCTTCCTGAATCATAATCTTTGCTTCAATGCCACTTTGTGCTTCTCCACATAATTTCATAGCCTGACCTAAAGTAATATATTCAGTATGTATTAAGACTTCTTTCATTTCATCACACATCCTTTGCGCTAATTTCGCTTTCTACATTATAGCACAAAAACATAAAAAAAAGAAGTTTATAGCCCCTTTTTTCAAGGGAGAGATAAACTCCATTTTCCTACAAATTTCAATTACAAGCCAAATTTTACCCAAATAAGAGAATAGACCCTTTATTTTACCTAGTAAGTTCTTACTGGAAGAACAACCTGAATGTTATCATTTACATCTAAACCAGTAATCTGGAAAGGTCTCATCTTTTCAGTAAAGCGTAGCTGAATAGTTTCTGTACCAATAGAACGGATCGCATCAGCTAAATACTTTGCACTAAATGAAATAGTCATTGGTTCACCTTTATAGAATGCTTTTGTTAAGTTTTCTTCTACTGAACCGATTTCCTGTGAATAAGAAGAAAGAACATTCTCATCAGGAGACATTGTTAGTTTTACAATATTACTCTGTTCATCAGATAGTAAAGAAGCACGGCTGATAGCACCAAGTAATGCTGAACTATTGATAGACATAGTATAAGAACCCTGATCTTCTACTAAACGTGATGTATTAGGATAAGTACCATCAATTAAACGAGTTAATACAAGATACTGACCAATCACAAATAATACTTTACGATCAGATACATAAAGATCAATCATTTCATCTTTTTCAATAATATGAATAATCTGATTTAAAGACTTCTTAGGAATAACAATATTAAACTGAATATCATCTTCAATTGGCATGCTTACCTGAGCTAAACGATAACTATCAGTCGCAATACATACAAGCTTATGCTGATCTACTTTGAAATTCACACCAGTAAGTACTGGTCTAGTTTCTTGTTCACTTGTGGCAAATAAAGTCTTTTCAATAATCTTTTTGAAATCATAAGACTTCATAGAGAAGTGTTTACCATTCTTATTTAAATCAATACGTGGGAAGTCAAAAGACTTAGAACCATTTAAATCAAATAAAGAACTTTCTGAAGTAATACGAGTTAAAGTACCATCTACTACCTGAATATGAACTGTATCGCCATCAATCTTACGAATAATTTCTAAGATATACTTAGAAGATAAAACAACAGATCCAGTCTGGTTAATAATAATACCTTCATTAATTGTAGTCTGAATACTGATATCACTATCAGATGCAGTCAATACTAAACCATTTTCTAATAAGTCAAACTTAATACCTGTTAAGATAGGTAAAGGACTCTTTAAGGAAACAGCTCTAGAAACCTTAGTAAGTGCATCTAATAAGACAAGTCTATTAATATTAAAATCCATTTTTTTCTCCTTTATTTATTTTATTAATTAAAGAATAATTATAATAATACTGTGCATAATGTGCATAAGTTGCGTTTTTATTGAGTATTTCAAAAGAATTCTCATTTTTGACGGTGCACAAGTTGTGCATACGTGTGCTTAACTTAAGCGTTCCATTAAATCATTGATCGCTGTTTTATAGTTAGGATCCTGTTTCATCTTCTTCTTAACTTTAGAACAAGCTTTCATGATTGTGGAATGATCTCTTCCTCCAAATTCCTGTCCAATCTGGATATAGGAAATATCAGGAACGAGCTCTCTAACAAGATACATCGCGATATGTCTTGCCGTAATAATGTTGTTTGTACGTGATTTACTCGTTAACTGAGTCACTGATAGATTGTAGTAAGAAGCAACTGTTTCCTTAATTGTGTCAGGAGTCGCTTCTTTTTTAGTAATTGTCGTTGTGTTATCAGGATTATCAAATGCTTCTAAAGCAAAATCTAAGCTGATATGATCAAGATTTTGTCCACAAACTACTTTATAGAATAGAAGTGTTGTAACAGCGCCTTCTAAGTCTCTGACATCCTTATTGAAATGAGAAGCAATAAAATCTAATACTTCTTCATCAATAGGATAATCAATCATACGTGATTCAATCTTTTTCTTTAAGATAGCTTTAGCTGTTTCAAATTCAGGATTATCAATAGTTACTGTTAACCCCTGTCTAAAACGAGAAACAAGGCGGTTTTCCATCCCTTTTAGCTCTACAGGAGGTTTATCACTCGTAATAACAATCTGTTTTCCTGAATGTTGTAAAGTATTGAAGATATTGAAGAACATCTCCATACTTCCCTCTTTATTCGCAATAAACTGGATATCATCAATCAATAATATATCCACACTACGATAACGACGATTAAAAGACGCAATCGTATTATTGCCAATAGCTTCTACATAATCATTCACAAATGCTTCTGCATTTGTATAAAGAATACGTTTACCTGGAAATTTAGTTTTCACATAGTTACCAATCGCATTCAACAAATGTGTCTTTCCAAGTCCGGAATTACTATGAAGGAATAAAGGATTATATGTACCAGGTTTTAATGCGACAGCAAGTGCTGCATTTTGAGCAATTCTATTACAATTACCCACAACAAAGTTATCAAAAGTAAGATCTGCACTTAAATGATCATCAAAATCTTCTACTTCTTCCTTAACTTCTACTACAGGAGCCTTTGCCTTATTCATGTTGTCATATTCCTGGTTTGACATTACCTTTATAGTGGCTTTAATACCTGACACTTCATAGAAGAATTCTGCAAGCTGTTCACTTGCATCCTCAATAAAGGTCTTATTAAAAACCGATTCTATAGTAATAATTAATTCATTGTTCTGCAGTTCTTTAGCCTCTGTCTGGGTGAATATTGAGTCGAATACAATCTTATCGTCACTGTTTTCTCCATAGCGATTGAGGGTTTCTGTCCAGAACTGCTTTAAGTTGTCCATATATTCACCTTCCTTTGCACCCCTCATTATAAAAGAAAATGTGACTAATGACTAGTGAATATTGATTATTCACAGCATGGATGTGCACAAAAAATAGTGAATAAGTAGTTATTCATAGGTTATTCAGATAATTTTTCACGAGATATTCACATTTTTAATGTGAACTTAACACGATTTTTTGAATTCTTCACACTTATTCACAAATATTGAGAATATTTAAAAATAATCTTTGCACGCGTAAAATTGTGAATATATGTGCAGTATTTCCTCTATTCACCAGTTATTCATAATATTGTGCACATAAAAAAATATGTTATATAGAAGAAAAATGAACGTTTTACACAATATGTGAATGAATGAATTCCAATGGGGAATGAAGTGTGGAAAATAGCTGTGAAGAAGCAAAAACTGTTGAATATAAGCCAAAATTTCTTATAAATAATATTGACTTGAAATAGTATTTCCCATATAATGACACTGCATATGTTATGTAGTATAAAAAAAGTAGCTACATATTGGAGGTGTAAAAAGAATGAAAAGAACATATCAGCCAAATAAAAGAAAAAGAGCTAAGACTCATGGCTTCAGAGCTAGAATGGCAACTGTAGGTGGACGTAAAGTTATCGCTAGACGTCGTAAAAAAGGAAGAAAAGTATTATCTGCCTAAAAAAAATCCACTTTAATGTGGTTTTTTTTCTAAAAGAAATATGAAAAAAGAGTTACGTGTAAAGAAAAGTACTGAATTTGAAACCATTATAAAGAAAAGAAAAAGCGTAGCGAATAGAGAGTTTGTATTATATTGGAATCCTAATGATCTAGAGCATATGCGTATTGGTTTATCAGTCGGTAAGAAAATAGGGAATGCCGTTGCCAGAAACAAGACTAAGAGACAAGTGAGAATGATGGTTCATGAATTGTTCACAAAAGAAGACCATAATGATTACATTCTGATTGTTAGAAAACCCTATTCTCAGAATGATTTTGAACAGAACAAGAAATCTCTTCAAAATCTATATTTAAAAATGAAAAAAAGAATGGAGAAGTAAAAATGGTATTAGATCCTCGTACAAAGAAGTACTTAAAGATCTTTGCGGTGATTGCTTTAGTGTTCATTTTTACAGGGTGTACAAGTAATGTTGACAAGAACGGTCATTTATTAGCAAGCCGTGCTATCACTGAATCAACACCATGGTCACTAAAAGCAGGATTTTTTGATTTTATTCTTACAATTCCTATCGCAAAGGGAATCCTATTAATCACTTCATGGACAGGTAATGTCTTATGGGGTGTCATCTTAATGACTATTCTTATCAACTTGATTATCTTACCAGTTATGATCAAGTCTACTATTTCTACACAGAAGATGCAGATGCTTCAGCCAGAAATGGAAAGAATCCAGAACAAGTATCGTGGTAAGAATGATCAGACTAGTCAGATGCGTATGCAGAATGAAATTATGAACTTATATAAGAAAAATAACGTTTCTATGTTTGGTTCATTATGGACTTTCTTAACATTACCTATCATGTTCGCAATGTATGGTGCTGTTCAGAGAATCCAGATCTTGTATACATCACAGGCATTTGGTATGAATTTAGGTTTAACACCTTTATCTCAGATTACTAGTGGTAAATTCATTTATATTGCTGTTATTTTAGTTATGGCTTTATCTCAGTTCTTCGCTATTGAAATCAACAACTTAATGTTGAAGAGAAACAAGAAGTATAAACCTTCTGCTCAGCAGAACCAGATGAAGACTATGAATATCGTAATGACATTAATGATCATCTACTTTGGTTTAATCATGCCAACAGCTATGTCATTCTATTGGATTACAACTAACTTAATTACTGTAGTTAGAACAGTATTTATTCAGATTCAGTATATTGAAAAGCAAGAAAATCAGAAAGACACTAATGTAATTAGGTAATCATTATGAATACTTATGAAGCTAAAACAGAAGAAGAAGCATTAAATCGTGCTTGTCAGGACTTAGGTATTACACCAGAAGAATTCCATTATGAAGTTGTTGAAGTTCATAAGGGATTATTCAGTAAGAAAGTTGTTATTGCTGGATGGTGTGAATCCATGGTTGAAGAATATGTAGGTCAGTTTGTAGAAAGAACATTAAGCTCTTTAGGTTTCGAAACACAGACTACTGTCTTCAAACAGGATGATCGTATCTATTGTAATGTAGAAACAAGTAATAACTCAGTTGTGATTGGTAAGAATGGTGTTATTTTAAGAGCATTAAACTTCATTACTAAGAGTGCTGTGAATACTCAGTTCAAACAGCGTATTGAAATCTCTGTAGATATCAATGGTTATAAGGAACAGAGATACCAGAAGGTTGCTGCAATGGCTAAACGTTTTGGTAAGAAAGTACAACATTCTAAGATCAATATGAAGTTAGATCCTCTACCAGCTGACGAAAGAAAAGTCATTCATCAGGTGATTGCGGAAATGCCACATCTTGCAACACAGTCACACGGTGAAGGTAAAAACCGTTACTTAGAAATTTATTATGTTGATTAAAGAAGGCTCTGCCTTCTTTTTTTTTCATTCTTTTGATAGAATGGATAGGAAGGGAGATGCGCATGAAAAAATTGAATTTATTAGAAGGACGTATTGTCCCTCTTCTTATAAAATTAACACTACCTATTATTGGTACATCATTTCTAGAAATGGCTTATGCACTGATTGATATGCTTTGGATTGGAAAGCTTGGTGCTTCCTCTATTGCAGCAGTTGGTGTAGCAGGTATGTTTAGCTGGTTATCGCAGGGACTCGCAATGATTGCGACACAGGGTGGACAAGTTAAAACAGGACATTCATTAGGTGCAGGTAATCAAGAAGCAGCTACAGATTATGCTTCATCTGCGATTCAGTTAGGGATTATATTCGCACTATTATTCTCTTTCTGTACAGTTGTATTCTCAAGTTTCTTTATTGGTTTATTTGGCTTATCATCACAAGCCACTATTAATCAGGCTATTAACTATTTACGTATTACATGTGGTTTGATCATTTTTAACTTCTTAAATATTATTATGACTGGTATTCTAAATGCCTCTGGTGATAGTCAGACACCATTTCAGTGTAATAGTGTTGGTTTGTTATTGAATATTGTTTTAGACCCATTCTTTATCTTTGTATGTGATCTAGGTGTTGTAGGTGCAGCACTTGCGACAGTATTAGCTCAAGTTTCTGTATTCCTATTATTTATGAGACATAACTTTAAGAAGAATACATTACTTAAACATATTTCATTGAAGAAGGTTTATTCAAAGTTTTATTATAAGAATATACTTAGAATTGGTTTTCCATTAGGATTACAGAGTATGTTATTTTCTGTATGTTCAATGGTAGTGGCTGCATTTGTAGCTGAGTTTGGAGATGCAGCTGTTGCAGCACAGAAGGTTGGTACACAGGTAGAAAACATTTCTTGGTGTATGGCAACTGGATTCCAGACATCTATTAATGCATTTATTAGTCAGAACTATGGAGCTGGTAAGTATGATCGTGTAGAAAAAGGATATCGTACAATGCTGGTATTCTCTATACTATGGGGTATTGTATGTACAAGCTTGATGGTCTTCTTCCCTCATGTGATTTATGGCTTCTTTACTGATGATTTAATGGTAACTCAAATTGGAGAAAACTATCTACGTATTGTAGGTCTATCTGAAACATTTATGATTCTAGAATTAATGATTTCTGGAGCCTTTAGTGGATTAGGAGAAACAATTCCTCCTTCTATCACCAGCATTATATTCACTTTAGGACGTATTCCAGCTATTTTATTAATATTAAATACATTCCATTTGAATGGTATCTGGTGGGTTATTTCTTTCTCAGGTATTATTAAAGGTTTGGTTAATTTTATTTGGTTCTATAAGTATAAGAAAAGAACACTTAAGGAGGTATGACGATGAATGATGATATTATTTGTGCTATTGCGACATCTCGATTAGAAGCCGCTATTTCTATTATTCGTATATCAGGTAAAGGGTGTATTGATTTTGTTCAAAGCTTTTTTACAGGTAATCTAAATAAGAAGTCTCAGACTATTTCTTATGGCTATATTGTAGATGGTGAAGAGAAAGTAGATGAAGTACTTATTTCTATCTATCGTGGACAACATACATTTACTGGTGAAGAAATGGTAGAAATTAACTGTCATGGTGGTGTCTTTATTACGAATAAAGTTCTTTCTTTATGTTTAAAGAAAGGCGCTAGAATGGCTGAGCATGGAGAATTCTCTAAGCGTGCATTCTTAAATGGACGTATTGATTTATCCCAGGCAGAAGCGATTAGTGATTTAATTACAGCTAATAATGATCAGGCAGCTAAACTGGCATTAAAAGGAATACAGGGGAATATCACAAACTTCATTAAAGACTTAAAAGAAGATTTAATTAAAATTATTACTCAGATTGAAGTAAACATTGATTATCCAGAATATGAAGATATAGAAGAACTAACAGCTGAAAAACTGTTACCTGGTTCTGTATCTTTAAGAAAGAAGATGGATGATATTCTTGATCGTTCTAAAAATATGCATTTAATAAAGGATGGTATTTCTACTGTCATTGTAGGGAAACCTAATGTTGGTAAGTCTAGTTTATTGAATGCATTATTAGAAGAAGATAAAGCCATCGTAACTGATATTGCAGGAACGACTAGAGATGTAGTAGAAGGTTCTATTCGTTTAAATGATATTGTATTAAATATGATTGATACAGCAGGTATTAGAGAAACAGAAGATAAGATTGAACATATGGGTGTTAAGAAGTCGTTATCTTTGATTGATCAGGCTGATTTAGTGCTAGTTGTATTAGATGGTTCTAGACCAATAGAGGCAGAAGATAAGGAACTATTAGAACGTACTGAAGGATTAAATAGAATTGTATTAATCAATAAGTCTGATAAGGGATGTGTGATTGATACAGAAGGTATTCATATTAGTGCTAAAGAGAATCATATAGATGAACTCATTCAACATATTAAAGATGAATTTGACTTTAGCGCTATTACTAATTCTCAGGCACAGGTACTTGCGAATCAAAGACAGGTACAGTTATTAGAGAAAGCTTCACAGTCATTAAATGTTGCGATTCAGGCCATGGAGGATGGTATTCCTACAGACTTGATTGTGACTGATTTATATGATAGCTGGGAGAACTTAAAAGAGATTTTAGGTGAACAGGCTAAAGAAGATTTACTTGATGAATTGTTTAAGAGATTTTGTATAGGAAAGTAAAAAGATCCTCTAGGTATGGCCTAGAGGATTTTTCTATTGAAAATAAAAGGAAGGTTTTCTCCCTTCCATACTTTAACGCCCTACTCTTGTGGCGGTAGGAGCCGTACTGATAAGGTATTTCTACCTTCGAATAAATTATATGAAATTATGAATTTTTGTCAAGAATTCAGCTGTTTTTATTAAAGGTTTATTAAAGCAAATGAATGGAATGAGTATAATTAGATTGTCTCATAGGTCTATGGTAAGTACAAATGAAGCAAGTTTTTTTCCTCCTTTAATTTAACGTTTAACCTCCCAATAACCCTTTTTCCTTGAACCAACTCTTTCTAAAAGTCCTTTTTTCTTTAATATAACAATATTTCTTGTAATTGTTCTATTACTAATACCTGACAATATTACTGTTAATTGTTTAATTGTAATGTCTGGTTTATTTTTCATTATTTCTAGTATTTTTATTTCTTCCATAGTTAGTTCTATCTCATCTTTCACATCACTTTGATGATTTATTATGTTATCAGTACCATCTTGAGTATTTATTTTGTGATTGGTGCCATCTTGATCATTTATTATGTCACCAGCACCTTTTTGAATATTTATTGTGTCATTTATTATGTCATCAGCACCTTTTTGAACATTTAATGTGTCATTTATTATGTCATCAGTCCTATTTTGGTCATTTAAACTGTCTTCCTTTTTATCACAATAATTAAGATTTGGCATACTGACTACTCCCACGGGCAAGCCCGTGGGGTTCTGATTGCCAAGTGTAGCTTGTAATCGTACATTATTTTCAGACTTTGGAGTTACAAGTGTAAATCTATTTGAATCAGAACTTTCATTACCAAGCAGTCCAGCGACCACATTAACGGTAAATTTCTACTTTCGTAAGGAAGTATAGTCAATCT
>NZ_JACRWG010000022.1:0-35638 GCF_014306455.1 Catenibacterium faecis | reverse complement strand
ATTGTCTCCAATATCATGATAGTACAAAAAGACCACCCATGAGGTGGTGCAGTTGTGTATATTCTGATTTTTAGACTAGTGGTGCAGTTGGTGATATAGGTGGTGCACTTTATGCGATTAACGGTGCTGTTCCTTGCGAATAATCAGAATGTAAATTATCGCTTCAGAAAGATTCTAAAATGAGAGATTATCTCTCATTTTTTTACGTAATTTGTGATGAATTGATAGTCCATTCTGAATCCGCAGGTTTCATGGAGATAATCAGTGATTTCCTGACGTTCATATATCGGCATGTAGCCCTGTTCTTCTAAGGAGTGATTTAATAACCGGAAATGTAACAGAGCAAGAAAGCAGGTGAGAAAATGAGCTTTAATCCGATCTTCACGGTTTAAGCAAACAGGTCTGGCTTCAAAGTCTGTTTTCATAGTTCTGAAACAGTCAAGGCTTTGCGGTATTTTTTGGATTTCAATATGTCAAACTCCCGGGTAGAAACACTGGACCAATCTCTAGCATATACATAATAATCTTATGTATGATTGTCTATAACAACATTTGCATTTTGTATTTTGAAGATATAAAATTAATCTCCATAGAAGGAGAATAAGATAATGTCAAAAGATGAATATTTAATTACAGATGCGCCTCTTAAAGCACTGACTGTTTTTGCAATGCCTATGATTCTAGGCAGTTTTTTTCAGCAAGTATATAATATGGCTGATTCTATTATTGTTGGTCAGTTTGTTGGTTCATCTGCACTTGCTGCAGTTGGTGCCTGCGCCGCACTTACGAATGTATTCATTTGTGTAGCATTGGGTGCAGGTGTAGGTGCAGGGGTTTTTGTAAGCCGTTATTTTGGTGCCCGGGATTATGACAAAATGAAAACGATTGTGTCGACATCATTAATTAGTTTTCTGATTCTAAGTATACTTCTAGGTCTGTTTGGATTTTGCTTTTCCCACCCAATGATGAGTTTATTACAGACACCTGCTGATATATTGGATGAAGCGGTATTGTACCTTCGAGTTTATTTTGTGGGATTTCCGTTTCTGTTTATGTACAATATCCTTTCAACGATGTTCACTTCAATTGGTGAATCAAAGATTCCGTTAGGTCTTTTAATATTTTCTTCGGTTTTAAATATATTTATGGACCTTTGGATGGTGGCTGGACTTGGTCTTGGTGTGTTTGGTGCAGCCCTTGCGACTCTTATTGCACAAGGAATTTCTGCAGTATTTTCACTTTTTATTTTCTTTAGTCGGATGCGCCGATATAAAAGTCACTTTAGCTGGTTTGACGGTCAGGAGTTACGTTCAGTGCTTCGAATTGCTGTACCTTCGGTTCTTCAGCAGTCTACAGTGTCAATTGGGATGATGATTGTACAGGCGGTTGTAAATCCATTTGGTACACAGGCACTAGCGGGTTATTCGGCAACGATGAGAGTAGAGAATGTATTTTCACTGATATTTGTATCTATTGGAAATGCAGTTTCACCGTATGTTTCCCAAAATCTTGGTGCAAAGAAAAACGAACGTATCAAAAAAGGATATTATGCTGCATTGGTGTTAGATTTATGTTTTGCAGTTCTTGCTTTTATAGTTATTGAGACATTGCATACGCAAATTTCTTCGTTATTCTTAGGAAAAGACGGAACTGCTTTAGCTTATCAGGTATCAGGGGATTATATGAGATGGCTAGGCTACTTTTTCATTTTCATGGGTATCAAGATGGCAACAGATGGAGTCCTTCGTGGGCTTGGAATCATGCGACCATTTCTTATTGCAAATATGGTAAACCTTGCAATAAGATTGTCAGTTGCCTTAATCTGTGCCCCTCGTTTTGGTATTGCATTTATCTGGCTTGCTGTACCGGCTGGTTGGCTCGCAAACTTTTTGATTTCTTATGCAGCACTCAGAAAATCATGGCCGATTGATAAGGTGGATTCAATTTGATATATAATTTGACAAAACAGCTATTTCTCTATATAAACTTATCTTTGATAGGTGATTAGTTAAAAAAGCGCCACAATCCCTTGTATTTACAAGGGGGGGTGGCACTTTTATCTGTATACACGAAATATAGTAATGTTTTATCTCCGCTTACTTTTTTCTGAATTCCCTTCGTTTTCCGTTTTGTTATGAATTGATGGTCCGTTTCGAATCCGCAGGTTTCATGGATATCATCAGTGATTTCCTGACGTTCATATACCGGCATGAAGCCCTGTTCTTCTATCTCCGTAAAACTTATGTCTTTTAAAGTGTGAAGTAATTGTTCTGTGGTATAAGTCCCTTTCAAGGAGCGGTTTAATAACCGGAAATGTAACAGAGCAAGAAAGCAGACGAGAAAATGAGCTTTAATCCGATCTTCATGGTTTAAGTAAACGGGTCTGGCTTCAAAGTCTATTTTCATAGCTCTGAAACAGTCAAGGCTTTGCGATACTTTTTTGGATTTCAATGTGTCAAACTCCCGTGTAAATTACCGCTTCAGAAAGATTCTAAAATGAGAGATTATCTCTCATTTTTTTTACGTAAAGAATTATGTTATAATGATGTTGTAAAAAAAACAAGGAGGCAGATTATGAAGAAGGTAATAGGAATCCTGGCTGCTGCATTAATATTAAGTGGCTGTGGATCATCATCTGATAATCATGAGATTAAGAAGACTTTTTTCATGAAAGAAGGAAAGAATAGTTTATATGCTCTTTATAATACTAAGGGGCAGCGTTATACCAAAGATATGTATAAGACATATACACCTTTTGAAGGTGGATATTTAGTGACTAATGAGAGTGATCAGACTGGTTATATTTCTAATACAGGTAAAACAATTATTAAACCAGGACGTTATACAAGCTTAAAGACACAAGGTAATATGCTTGTAGGTGAATCTCAGCCACAGACTGGACTTTATTTAAGTGCATCTTCTCTTAATATGACAGAAAATACTTTAACACAGGTATTTGCGAATGATGCTGTTGTATGGTCTACAAATGATAATGATGTCATTGATATTAATCAGGAAGGCTATGTTTATGCAAAACATGCAGGTACTGCAACACTTACTGCAACTAAAGATAATGCATCAGTGACTTGTGTGATTAAGGTAGAAGCATTACATCCATATCTTTCTCAGGAATCTTTAGATGTATATACATCAGAACCTGCTACACTTACAGTGAATGATTTTGGTGCACGTACAATTGAATGGAAGTCTAAGGATCCTAAGATTGCGACTGTAGAAAATGGTGTCATTCAGGGATTAAAGCCTGGTAAGACTACAATAATCGCAAAAGTAGGGGATGATACTTTAAAGTGTAAGATTAAAGTAAAACGTAAGACTTTAAAGATTTCTCAAAATGAAGCAACACTTTATACAGGTGAAGAAGGTCAGTACGGTATTGAAAATGCATATCCTGATATTAAGTGGGAAACAAGTAATGCGAATGTAGTGACTGTTGCTGATGGACATATCTGGGCTATTAATCCAGGTAAAGCGACTATCAAGGCAACAAGTAATGGTCAGACAGTTAAATCTAAGGTGACTGTAAAGAAGAGAACACAGAGACTTGATCAGACTAAGGTGACTCTTTTAACTGAACAGAAGGTTGTATTAAATGTATTAGATAAGAAGAATCCAGAAGAAGTTGTACAATGGAGTTCTAATAAGAAAAAAATTGCTTCAGTGAATGAATTTGGTGAAGTAACAGGTTTAAAGAAGGGTAAAGCTGTTATTACTGCAAAGGTAGGCAAGAAGAAATATAAAGCTACTATTACAGTAAAGAAGAGACAGATTAAGATTAATCCTTCTAAGACTACTATTGAAAAGGATCAGCATATCTTCTTACAGGTATTAAATAAGAAGGATGAAGATCAGGCAGTATGGACTACAAGTAATGATCAGGTTGTCATTGTAGCACCGGATACTGGAGAGATTGCAGGTGTAAAACCTGGTAAGGCTACTATTACTGTTCAGGCTGGTAATCAAAAAGCTAAGGCTAAAATTACTGTTAAGGCTAAGCCTCTTTCTTTAAGTGAAACTAAGATTGAGATGGATGAAGAATCTGATTATGGTCTTTCTATTAACAACTATGAAAATCAGAAGGTTAAATGGACAACTTCTGATAAGACAATTGCGACTGTAGATAATGGTGCAATTCATGCAAATAAAGCAGGAAAAGTGACTATTACTGCAACGATTGATAAGAAGGATTATACATGTGATGTTACAGTTCATAAGCTTATTAAAGTGATTGATCAGAAGGAAATGACTGTTATTAAAGGTGGACAGGGTCAGCTTTCTGTGACTAATGTAAATCCTGAAGAGGTTAAATGGGATTCAAGCGATTTAAATATTGCGACTGTAGAAAATGGTACTGTATATGGTATAAGAACAGGTAAAGTAACTATTACTGCAACTGTAGGTAAGAAGAAGCATACAAGTGAAGTAACTGTTATAAGAAATCCGGAAACAGAAACTAAAACAAGAGCAGCAGATATTTCTTTAGGTGGTATTGAAGTACTTAATACAAAGGGTAAGGTTCTTTATAAATCATCTACTAAGAGTGGTTTATTAAAGACTGATTTACCTGTTATCGTAAAGGGTAAGACTTATAAGGTTGTAAATAATGGAAAGACTCTATATGCTGGTAAGAAGAAGGTTTATTATGCTTCTAGCATTGATGATGCGTCTATTGTAGGTTTTGAAGATTCTATTAATGTTTATTTCAAAAATGGTAAGAAGTCTTCTATTAAGGAAGTAGGTAATTATTCTATTCTTGCATCACGTAAGAATCAGGCTATTTTATATGATGCAGATAACCAGAATACATTAGCTGTAATTGGTACTAAGATTTATTCAAATGATTATGCATTAACAGGTGCACAGATTACAGACAAAAACAATATCGTATTAACTGCAGATGATACTGTCAGTCTTTATAGAAATGGAGAGATTGTTCCTACAAACTCTAACTTTAAAGACAATACACATTTCATTTCTAGAAATAAGAAGATTGCCTATGGACCTCATACAGTCTATAACGGTAAGAAGACAAGTGAATTAAAGAATGTACAGGTTTATCCATATGCATATGAATTATCAGTGTCTCGTTATCCAGGATTCGTAAAAGGTAAAGGTTATGCTTATTATGACTTTAATGGTAAGAAGGTCAGTCCTTATTATCAGGAAGCCAATCAGTATGATGAAAACAAGTGTGCTATTGTACAGCTTAAAAATGGTAAGTATGAATTAATTAATGCGGAAGGTGAAAATGTATTAAAATCATCATATCCACGTTTAGAATTCATCGGCAATTCATATTATGCAGCATATAATAAGAATGGCCAATTTAAGGTCTATGACTGTAATGGAAAAGAAGCACTTTCAGATGTTTATACAAAGATTCCTGAAAAGGCAGCAATTGTCTTTGATGGACATCCATATCTCGCATTAGAAAAGAATGGACGTTCTTATATCTATGATGTAGATAATGATATGAAGGAAATTTACTCTATTGAAAAAGAAATCGTTCTTCATGATGAAGGCTATTTCACAATTGGAGATCAATACTATACTCTTACAGGTCAGAAGATCAAATAAGGGGGAATTCTATGGCAATTTTACTCGCAACTTTACTAACGTTTGTTGGATTGATGTTAATATTCCAGCTGATTTACTTTGAAATCAGCCGTAAACGTGCATTAAGAGTGAATAACTTAGTGTGGTTTGAACAATTCAATCGTCCTTTCAACTATACAGGAACAGCAAGCATGGTTGTATTATGTATTATCTGTTATATGATTGGTGGTACAGATGCACCATTCATGTCAGCACAGTGGTTCTTAGAACTCATTATCTTTGTGGCATGTGGTGTGATTGCGGATGCAATCGTACAATTTATTATTATTAAGTATGGTAAGTTCAGATGTCGTCAGCAGATTCAATCAGCTACACATTTAATGAAAGAAATTGAAGAATTAAAACGTGGAGATGAAGAAGACTATGGTTATGAAGTCTCTGCACCACTTTATGATGAAGTCGCTATTACTAAGAGCTATGTTCATCCAGAAGATCATTTAGCTTTTATGACGGTGGATAAAGGACAGTTTGTAAAGGATTATAAAGATTATCCTGCAGCAACATTTGATATTGAACCTTATACTGAAACAAGTGAAGTAGAAGCAACTCTAGAAGGATTACCTGTTAAGGCAACTAAATTGACAGAATCTAACCTGCTTCCATTTAAGGATGAACGTATCGATGTATTAATGGATCAATTCTCTAACTATGATAAGAATGAAGTATTACGTGTACTTAAACCAAATGGTACTTTCATTGTGAATCAGAATGGTAGTGAAAACCTTCATGAATTCTTATCTATGTATATGCCTTTTAAGATGAGAGGTGTATGGGATATGAACAGCTGTGCAATGACTCTTGCTGAAGCAGGATTTGAAGTTGTAGAAACTAAAGAAGACAAAGGATACATTCGTTTCCATAATCTTCGTCAAATACAGACTTACTTCCGTAAGGTGGCTCCAGAAGTGGCTGAAAATGTCGCACAATATAAGAGCTTCTATATGAATGCATTAGATCAGATTAAACAGAATACATATTTCCAGTTGACAACATATCGTTTCTTGGTTGTCGCAAAGAAGAATTTCTAATAGGCTTTCTTAATTGAAAGCCTTTTTTAATAGGGGGTTTATATGAATACATATGAGCATAAAAATGATGTAAAAAATAGTGTTGTAAGAGTAATAATTGCTGCATTTCTGATTATTATTCAGGTATTTATGATTGTGAATCTTGCGATACATCTTTCTGAATACTATGCAGCTTTTGATACAATCATGAGTATAATTGCGTTTATATGCGTACTACGTATTTATGGAAGACCGGATAATAGTGCTTTTAAGCTATCTTGGATTGTTTTGATTCTCATCTTTCCTGTCTTTGGTTTAGCTATATATATCTTGTTTGGTAGACCTTCATTGTTGAAGACAGTACAGAAGAAGTTCAATAAAGTAAATGATGATCTCAATAGTTATAAGATTGAAACACAAGGTTATGAAGAACTTCAACAGAATGATCCTCTTCATGCCACAGAAGCTTATTATCTACAATCTTTAGGTTTTCCTACTTTTAATCATACAAAGATAAAATTCTATAGTTCCACAAATGATGCATTGGAAGCACAACTACATGACTTAAATAACGCTAAAGAATTCATATTCATGGAATATCATGCGATAGAAGATTCAAAAGCATGGAGACAGATAGAAGATATCCTTGTAGAAAAAGTTAAACAGGGCGTGGATGTCAGAGTCTTTTATGATGATATGGGAAGTGTAGGATTTATTAATAATAAGTTTAGAGCACGTCTTCATGAAGAAGGTATACAGTGTCGTGTATTTAACCCTATCTTTCCTGTTTTAAATCCCTTTATGAACAATCGTGATCATCGTAAGATTACTGTCATAGATGGTCTAATAGGCTATACTGGTGGTTATAATCTTGCAGATGAATACTTCAATTACACACATCCTTATGGACTATGGAAGGACTCTGGAGTAAGATTAGAGGGTGATGCAGTAGACTCTCTCACAAAGATATTCTTTGAGATGTGGCAGACATCAAGTAAAGAAGATTATGAAGACCTCACACTTTATTTAAAAGGTCATAAAGTATCAGGTGAAGGATATATCATCCCTTACTCAGATACTCCTTTAGATGATGAAGAAACAGGTGAGAATGTCTATTTAAATATGATTAAACATGCTGTTGATCATATCTATATCACTACACCATATCTGATATTAAGTGACGAAATGCAAAGAGAACTAATTCTTGCATCAAAAAGAGGTGTTGATGTAAGAATTATTACACCAGGTATTCCTGATAAAGCAGTTGTCTTTGCAGTGACTAGAAGCTATTATTCACATCTTGTGCAGGCAGGTATTCATGTTTATGAATATACTCCTGGATTTATACATTCAAAACAATGTCTAGTTGATGATCAGGTCGGTGTTGTTGGTACAATTAATTTTGACTTTAGAAGTCTTTATCTACACTTTGAAAATGGATGCTGGTTTACACATAATCATGCAGTCAAAGAATTAAGAGAAGACTTTGATGAACTATTTGAAATAAGTCAGGATGTATCAGAGAAGTATATAAATACAAGTGTTGTATTAAGAGGATGGAGATGTATCTTACGTTTCTTTAGCCCTCTTATGTAGGGAGGTATTATGTTTCATTTTAAACCTAATAGAAAATATACGCAGATATCTATTTATGTAGTACTTACTGTCATTGCAATCTATCTTGTGATTGCAGCAGGAAGTAACATCTCAGACATTCTTTCGTTTCTTAAGAAAGGATTGGGATTTTTAAGCCAGGTATTTACGCCATTACTCATTGGCTTTGTGATTGCCTATTTATTAAAGCCGGTTGTAGAAAAGGTAGAATCATCTCTTAGAAATATTTCTTATTTTAAAGAAAAGAAGAAGTTAAGTCATCAGTTATCTGTTGCGATTACTTCTTTAATTGTATTATTTGTTTTTGCGTTATTATCTACTTTTGTGATTAAAAGTATTGGTAAAGAACTTGCAGTCACACAGTTTAAGGATATGAGTGATTTCTTACGTATTGTCGCAAAGAATGTGAATGCGATTTATGATGCAATCATCGTACAGCTTAAATCCATGAGTATTTCTACAGTACAAGTACAGCAGTTCTTAAAGACAGCAGTTGATAGTGTTACAAGTAATCTTCTAGGCGGTATCACTAAAGTATCAGACTTCTTCACTAATTTACTATTCTCTATTATTTTTGCGATTTATTTTATGCTTGATGGAGAAAAATTATGGAATTATTGGAGTAAGAGTATTAAAGCTTTTACAAGTAGAAAAGTAGACACTGTTATTCATCAATTATTAATTGATATTGAAGGTGTATTCTCTGGTTATGTACGTGGTCAGGTGATTGATGCTTTTCTTATGTTTGTTATGGTAAGTGTTGCATTTGGCTTCTTACATGTTAAATTCTGGATTGTGATTGCATTATTAGTTGGTATAGGTAATCTAATACCTTATGTAGGACCATTCCTTGGATATGGTTCTATAGCAATTATTGGTCTTGTGACAGCTGATTTACATATGGCCTTAAGAGCTTTGATTGCGTTACTTATTATTCAGGGTGTAGACGGTAATATTATTAACCCAAGATTACTTAGTGCAAGTATTGATATTCATCCTGTACTTGTTATCGTATCACTTATTTTCGGTAGTATGATTGGTGGATTCTTAGGAATGCTCGTTTCTGTACCAGTAGGTGCATTATGTAAGATCTGGTTTGAAAGATTAGTAGAATATCGTTCAGAAACAAAAAATGAATTAGTAGAGGAGAAAGAAAATGGAATTTAGATTTGATCCATGGATGTTAGATGTAGATGTCAATGCAACACAGCATGACTATAGTAAAAATGATTATTCTAAAGAGAAACAATTAAACGAAGAACTAAAGAAAGCAATGTCTTTCCAGCAGTCTCGTATCTTTGAAACATTAGGCGTTGATCCTGATAAGATTCTTGTCGAAAAGATTCCTTTAGAAGGTTCTCAGAATGTTTATAAATTTTCTTTTATGGTGAAAGGCAAACTTCTGACAATCACAAATATGCAGGCAGCAGTATATAGTGATGAAAAGGTGTTTGGTCCTGAAATATTAGATCATGTAGAAGTTGTAGATATCCCAGAAGGTGGCGTAATGGTCTATGAAATGGGTAATCTTGCATTAGCTTTTAAACACCCTGGACATACAAAAGAATGGAATTGTGGTTCTGTTTTAGGTGTCGGATTTATACAATTATAAAAAATTATTATCAAAAAAATAGCGTATATATCAATGCTTTTGTAAGCGTTAGTAAAAAATGACATAAAGTTATAGAAAAAATTAGGATTTGTGATATAATAATACCATATTCATAAGGAGGAATTTTTTAAATGGAAAAATTATCATTCGTAGTATCTGACCCAGTAGGTTTACATGCAAGACCTGCTACAATCTTAGTAAATCAGGCTAGCAAATTCTCTAGCAATATTAACTTAATCTATAACGGTAAGAGCGTTAACCTTAAATCAATCATGGGTGTTATGTCTTTAGGTGTTCCAACTAAGGCTACTGTAGAAATCGAAGCTGAAGGTGAAGACGAAAAGGACGTAATCGAATCTATCGCTAAGGTTATCAAAGAACAGAAAGTTGCTGAATAATATACTTTTGTTTTTGACAGTGGATTTTATCCACTGTTTTTTTACACAATTTTTCCCATATTTACTCCATAATACCGCAAATATTATTTCTTATTATATTTATAAGGAGGCAGCATTATGTTTAAAGGGAAAGAGGGTCTACATTATTTATCGTTATTTATCATTGTATGTATCACAATGAATCTTATCATGATGTGCTTGTTCATTAAGCAGGGATCATCACAGGTTATTAATAAGTATAAGAAACAATTAAAGTATGAAGTCACACTATCATCTGATAATGGAATAAGTATCAGAGATGCCAAACAATTAACTACTATTAAAGGCGTCAAAACTTATAACTATGAACAACTAGTCAATGCATCTTCACATACACTTAAATCAGTTAATACACGTCTTTCTTTCCCTCGTATTCGTTTGACAAAATTACAAGAAGATACATTTCTTCTTGCAGGTTATTCCTCTATGACGCTGATCCAGGACTTTAATTCAAAAGAATATAAACTTAAAGAAGGAAGACTTTTAAATAAGAATGATGAGAATACATCCAATGCAGTAATTTCTTATGCACTTGCGAAAAATAATAATCTAAGTTTAGGAGACGATATTCAATTAAACACAGAAAAAGGAGATGTATCATTATCTATTGTAGGAATCTATAAGAATAAAGTAGGGCTATTAAGTCATTTAAAGCCTTATAATACTATCTTTATCGCTTTATCAAAAGCGCAGTCATTAAGTCATACTGAACAAACTGTTTCTTCTGTTACTTATTATTTAAATAAAAACAGCAATACAGAAGGCTTTATAAAGAAAGCACAAAGAAAACCATTGGATTGGAATCATCTCCAGCTTACATCCAATGATGCACAATATAATGCATGTGTCTCTATCTTTGAAAATATATGTGATAAGTTAAAGATCATTCCTTTGATTATATTAATTATTGGTTCTCTCTTTTTAATACTTATATGTCATAAACTATTTAAAACACATAATCTTAGTAAGATACTTATTATCTTTATGATTTCATTTACTATTTCATGTTTCACAAGTCCATCTCTTTCTAAATATACAATTAATACTTATTTATCTCAGCATGATGTGAATATGTCACAAAAAGAAACAAGAAAGATCAAAACAACCTATACACCTAGAATATTAATAGAGTCTATTGGTATTACATCTATTATGTATTTAGAAACAGTTATTATCGCTTATAAGAAAAAGATCTCAGCCTAGGCTGAGATTATTTCTTTTGATTTAGAGAATAAACCATATATACCACCTGTGTGCATAAATAGAATATTCTTTGCATGATCAAATGTACCTTTTTCTAATTCATGGATTAGTCCATAATACGCCTTACCTGTATATACAGGATCTAGAATAATACCACTATGTCTAGATAAGTCAGAAATAGCTTCTAATTCTTCTTTGCGACTTAAAGAATAGCCTCTTCCTACATATCCATCAATAATATGAATATGACTTCTCTCTACATCTTTTACATCAAGATGAGATAATGTATCATCAATAATACTATTAATTTCTTTAATAAAGAAATCAGCATCATCACATACATTAATACCTACGATATCTTTATGAGCTTGTCTTAATTCATTACCCAAATATAAACCAGTATAAGTTCCTCCAGAACCTACTGCATCAATAATAGTATCGAACACAATACCAGTCTTTTTCTCATATTCTAGTATTTCATCAAAAGCATCAATATAACCTAAAGTACCGATTCCATTACTAGCACCCATAGGAATAATATAAGGTTTACCACCTTTATCTAATACTTCCTGATAGACTTCCTGCATCATCTCATCTTTATGTGCCTGGAAATCATCATGTTCCTTTACTCTTATATCAGCACCAAGCATATGATCTAAAAGGAAGTTGGCTGTTTCAATATTTTCACCAGGTTCTTTTCTAAGTATAAGAATACACTTTAATCCTAGTTTTGCGGCTACTGCAGCAGTAGATCGACAATGGTTGGATTGGAATCCACCATTTGTAATCAGTGTATCACAACCTAAAGATAAAGCTTCTGCAACACTGTATTCTAGTTTTCTAATCTTATTACCAGATGCCACACTATCTGTTAAGTCATCTCTTTTCACAAAAATATTTGGTTTATATTTGTTGGAGAGATAGCCTATTTTTTCAATAGGAGTAGGCAGCTGGGCCAAATGTAGTTTGTTCACGTAATCACCCCTACTAATAGTATAGTAGAAATATAAAACAAATACACACTTTTCTTACAGAAAAGTTTGGTATAATAGAGACGAGGAGATGTAAACATGAAAACAATTGGTAAAGATGGTATTTTATTAAGACTCGCAAAAGATATGTATCCTGAAAAGGATGATTTATCTTCTATTGAAGTAAAAACATTATTTAATGATATTTGTCATAAGTATATACAAAGAGAAGGAATTTATGATCTTCTTTCATGGCTAGAAGGTACTGATTTCTATAGTGCACCTGCAAGTACACGTTATCACGGAGATTATGAGGGTGGTTTATGTGACCATAGTCTCCATGTCTATTTCTGCTTTAGAAGTTATGTAAAGAAGCGTTGTGAACCAGGTTATCATTTATCTATGAGTGAAGAAAGTATAGCATTATGTGCTTTATTTCATGATTTATGCAAGGTTGATATTTATAAGACAGAAATGCGTAATAAGAAGAATGCGCAAGGACAATGGGAACAGGTTCCTTTCTATACAATAGAAGATGCATTTCCTGTAGGACATGGTTCTAAGAGTGTTTATATTATGAATCGCTATTTAAAGCTTACAGATATAGAAACAGCAGCCATTGCCTATCATATGGGCTTTAGCTATGGGGATGATGCCAGAACTGTAGGTAATGTATTTAGTCGTTTCCCTGAAGCTTTCGCCTTATCTACAGCGGATATGGAAGCTACTTATTTTGTAGAAAATGAACATTGGCCACGATAAAGTGCTATAATATCATCCAAGGTGATATATATGAAAAAGAGTAAAATTAAAACAAATGCGTTAAGAATGTTAGATCGTGATAAGATTCCTTATGAAATCAAAACATATGAATATGATGAAGAACATTTAAGTGGTGAACATGTAGCATCACAAGTAGATATGGATGCAGGTGATATCTATAAGACACTTGTATTACATGAGGACCATGACTATTTAGTATGCTGTATTCCTGTATTAGAGGAAATAGACTTGAAGAAGCTCGCTAAACTATCTGGACATAAGAAGGTAGAAATGCTTCATATGAAGGATTTACTAGGTCTTACAGGTTATATGCGTGGAGGTTGTTCTCCTGTTGGCATGAAAAAGAAGTTTCCAACATATTTTGATGCCAGCATAGAAAAAGACCGTCCTATCGCTCTCTCAGCAGGTAAAAGAGGCTATCAGATGATTGTTTCATCAAAGGATATTACAACTTATTGTGATGCAAAAATTGGGGATGTAGTGAGAGATCACTAATCCCTTTTTATATATCTGTAAGTGTTTACTTAGGAGTTATCGACAGAAACTTATCGATATTCGTAAATATTACTATTTAATTTAGAGAAGTATCTAAAATATAAGTGAAAGTTATGAGAAAATAATGTAACTGTAGCGCTTTTTGTTTCTATAGGTTTTCGAAAATGGTATAATAGAGCCAAGAGGTGACGCTTAAAAATGGATATTAATAAGAAATATGAGCAATGGTTAAATTATGAAGGCATGGACGCTTCATTAAAGGCAGAACTTGCCGGAATGACAGAAGAACAGAAGGAAGATGCTTTCTATAAGAATCTTGAATTCGGTACAGCAGGTATGCGTGGTATTTTAGGTGCTGGTACAAACCGTATGAACATTTATACAGTTCGTAAAGCAAATATGGGATTTGCGAAATATGTAGCTAATTTACCAGAAGGTAAAGAACGTGGAGTGGCAATCAGTTATGATAACAGACATATGTCATATCGTTTCGCGATTGAATCTGCAAAGATTCTCGCAAAGTTTGGTATTAAGTCTTATATCATGGAATCTTTAAGACCTACTCCAGAATTATCTTTCGCAGTACGTTACTTAAAATGTGCAGGTGGTATCATGATTACTGCTTCTCATAACCCTAAGGAATATAACGGTTATAAAGTATATGATGATACTGGTTGTCAGTTAATCCCTGAATGGGGTGATATCGTTGTTGATTATGTAAATGAAATTGATGACGAATTAGAAATCGAACAGATCAGTGATGAAGAAGCTTATCCATTCATTACATGGGTAGGAGAAGAAGTAGATGAAGCTTATTATAAAGCTGTAATGGGTATTGAAATCAATCCTGGACTAGATAAGTCTGATTTCAAGATTGTTTATTCACCACAGCATGGTGCAGATAACATCCCTGTAAGAACATGTTTAAAGAGATTAGGTTATGATATTGTGCCAGTACTTGCACAGTGTGCACCTGATCCAGATTATACAAATACTAAGTCTCCAAACCCAGAAGTAGACGCTTCTTATGAATTAGCTATTAAGCTTGCGAAAGAAGTAGATGCTGATGTAGTCGCAATTACAGACCCAGATGGTGATAGACTTGGTGTTGTCGCAAAACACAATGGTGAATATGTATTAATGAGTGGTAACCAGAGTGCTGCTGTATATCTTGAATATATCTTATCTCAGAGAAAAGAGAAGGGTACATTACCTGATAATGCAGTTATGTATAATACTATTGTTACAAGTGATCTTGGTGAATTAGTTGCGAGAAACTATGGTGTTGATGTTGAAAAGACATTAACTGGATTCAAGTTCATTGGTGATAAGATCAGAAAGTATGAAAAGACTCATGAAAAACAGTTCATCTTTGGTTATGAAGAAAGCTATGGCTGTGTTGTAGAAGACTTCGTAAGAGATAAAGATGCTGTACAGGCTGTATTACTTGCTGCTGAATGTGGTAACTACTATAAGAAGCAGGGTAAGGATCTTATTGATGTATTGAATGAATTATATGCTAAGTATGGTACATTCAAAGAATCACAGATTGCCTTAGCAAAGGCTGGTGCTGCAGGTGCTGCACGTATTAAAGAAATGATGGATACTTTAAGACAGGATAAGCCTACTGAAATTGGTGGCGTAAAGGTTGTATTAAGTGAAGATTATGCAACAAGTGAACGTTCTGATGGCACTACAATTGACTTACCTAAGTCAAATGTATTAAAGTATTATCTAGAAGATGGTTCTTGGATTGCTGCTAGACCTTCTGGTACAGAACCTAAATGTAAATTCTATTTCTCAATTAAGGGTAAAGATGCGAAGGATGCTGCTGATAAGACAGAAGTATTCCATAAGGCAATGATGGAATTAATTGGTGAATAACTCATATGGGGGCTCTATCTTCGATAGAGTCCTTTATTATTTGGAGGTGTAAAATGTATAAATTATTAGTTGTAGAAGATGAAGTACTGATTAGAGATATTATTAAAGAATATTTCGCAACAAGAGATTATGAAGTCATTGAAGCTGTAGATGGTTATGATGCTTTAGAAAAAGTGAATCAGGATATTGATATGGTTTTACTTGATATTATGATGCCAGGAATGGATGGGTATGAAACATGTAAGAAGATCCGTGAAAAATATGATATGCCTATTATTTTTATCAGTGCTTTATCTGAAACTGATAATATGCTAGACGGTTATCATGTAGGTGCAGATGATTATATTACTAAGCCATTTAAACCTTCTGTTTTATATGCGAAATGTCAGGCTATTTTAAATAGAAGCAAGAAGACAGAAAAAGAAGATAAAGAAACAATCTGGCTAGATGAAAGTAAGCATCTCATGTATGTGGATGGTGAAGCGGTAGCACTTCCTAATAAAGAGTATTTATTGATGGAGTTATTTCTAAATAATAAGAATCAGTTATTTACTCGTTCTCAGATTTTAAATAAGGTCTGGGGTTATGATTATTATGGTGATGGACGTGCTGTAGATACTTATATTAAGAAACTAAGAAAAAAGTTAGGTGTACATTCACATCGTATTCAGACTATTATGAAGGCAGGTTATACATATACGGATGAAGAAGACTAAATGGTCTTTTGGACTTGTACAGCGTACTTTCTTCTTAATGTTGTTTGTATTTATTATTATTCTAGGACTTATGTCCTTACAAGGTATTACAGAATACAAAGAGCGTCTTATTAGTTCAACTTACGATGCTTCACTCACTTCAGGAATACAGAGTATTTATCAAACGGAATATTCATTAGATAATAAGAATATGACCACATATTTAAAGAATTACTACCTAACCAATGAAGGCATGTCTGCGATTGTTGATAGTGATAATAATATTAAGTCATTTGTGAGTAGTGCTTCTTTACATGTATCTCAATTATGGATTCTTGATGAAAATAAGAGTCAAGAAATCATGGTAGATATATCTGAAAATAATTTAGTAAAGAAAATCAATGAATATATGATTGCCCATCCGGATGAGAATTATGAAGTAGTTATAGGTGGTGCACAGTCTAAAAAGAAACAATATTATATTAATAATGATAAACAAGAAGTTGAATACTATACATCAATGGATACAACAGGTATTCATCCTGCTTATCTTGCGATTAATGGTAAGGTGTTACTTAATAACTCACATAAATCATTGAAGAAATATAAAGTATCCTGGTATATGTCTGAAAGATGTTTTTATGAAAGAAATGGTGCAAGCGGTGGAAGAGAGTTCACTGATTATAAGAAACTTAAGAAGGCATTAGAGAAACAGATCAAGAAGATTGATAGTATTGAATATGCAAGAGGGTCTGATTATGTGCATTCTAAGAGTATTAATGTAGGTGATGGTACAATGACTATTGTGCTTTCAGAACTTAATCAAGAAATCTCTTCTGTATCAAATACAAGTGGTGTAAAAGGTTATTTTGTATCTGCAAGCTTTATACCAAAATTAACTAAAAGAGCTGCTGTGAATTATTTTGAACATTCTTGGTATATTTATATTATTGTGCTCTGGTTAAATGTTGTGATTTCTATTGTAATCTCACATATGATTACTAAACCATTAAGACATGTATCAGAAGTTACAAGTGAAATTGCGAAAAATGATTTCAGTGAGAAGTTCTTAATTACACGTCATGATGAAATAGGACAATTAGAAAACAATATTAATATCATGAGTACTAATCTGGACAATACAATCAATCAGCTTACAGAACAATTAGAACATGTCCAAAGACTTGAACATACAAGAAAACAGTTTATTGCGAACTTCACACATGAGATCAAAACACCCCTTGGTATTATTGCCGGTTATTCTGAATTATTAGAAGATGCTACTTCGCAGGAATCAAGAGAAAAATATATTTCTATCATCAATGAACAGATAGAGCGTATTAATGGAATTGTACTCACAATGTTGGAACTTTCACGTTTAGAATCAGGTAAGATTGAACTCAATAACTATTATGTTTCATTATCTGAATTAGTAGAAGAAGTCATAGATGATTTTGAATATGAATTAGAAAAGAAACAACTTCATGTAGTAAAGGAATATGAAGTTGTTGATTTAGATTGTGATCCTATTCAGATAGAAAGAGTTATTAACAACCTCACATCTAATGCGATTAAACATACCGAAGAACATGGTATAATCACATATCGTATTATGAAGCATCGCTTTGAGATAGAAAATGAAGGACATCATCTCTCTCAGGAAGAGATGGAATCTATCTGGGAAGCCTATATTTCTAAGGATCAAGGTGGAACAGGACTCGGTCTTCCTATCGTAAAAGCGATATTAGAGAGACATGGATATCATTTTGGAGTAGAAAATACAGAAAAAGGTGTTCTATTCTACTTTGAATATTGATATAATAAGGCAAGTAGGGAATGGGTGATCTTATGAAACTAAAAAGAGTACAGTTTTTTATGTCTAAACAAAGTTATCTAGCTAGTCTCCTTGCGATTGCAGCATTAGTCTGTTATTTCATAGGTTACGCCTCAATTGCGATTATTCTGACTATCGCGATTATTATTTGTTTAGTTATTTATTTTATTCTTGGTCTCGTTTATTGGAGATGCCCTTATTGTCATAACTACCTTCCTACAAAAGATGCAGGTAGTTTAACAGTGTGTCCCCATTGTCAAAAAGAATTATTTAGAGATGAAGAAAACAATACTGTAGAAAAATAAAAGGCTGATATCACATAAGTGATATCAGTCTTTTTCTATAAGTAAATAGCTTTATTGATGTGAAGATAGTAGATAATAGGCTGTACATCAGTATGGAATACTTCTTTAAGTACTTTAGAGTAATAAGATAACTGTGTACGATGGAGCTCTTTAAGCACTTCTTCGCTGTTGTCTTTTGATACTCTATCTGTCTTATAGTCTAGTACATAAACTTTATTGTCTTTAATAAAGACTACGTCAAATATACCATTGATGATGAGTCCATTCTCATCTTTATATCTAAATTGTTTTTCCTGATAAATTCGATCTGCATCTTTAATCAATTGATATGTATCACTATTGATAAAATCATTGATATGAGGAAGATAGTTGTTTAAGACCTTGAGTCCTTCCTCATCAAACATCTGATTCTTATGAAGTGATTCAATCAGTTCTTGAGGATCATCATCTTTAAAATTAAAGTAACTCAATAAGTTATGTACGAGTGTTCCTCTATCTGTCGCTAGATAGTGAGTTTCTTCATTACTAAAATCAAAATGTGTATCATCATTCTTCATTTCTTCCATACTTGTGACCGCAATGCTACGTGGTTCAACAGGATATGGATATTCAAAATCATAATACTTCTTGTAGGCACGATATTGGTTCTCTATCTTTGTTTTCGCATAAGCAGGAATCTTATTTATTGTTTCACTGCTATCTTGTATTACACAATGGAAACGTGCTAAGTAGGTATCATCATTTTCTAGTTCTTCAAAAGAAGAACGATCTAAAGAAAGATAAGGACTAATTTCGGGAATAAATTGTCTTATATCCTTCTGGAAATTAGGATGTCTTAATAAAGCCATAAGAACCCAGCTTAAATAATTATTCGTAGAACGCATGGCGAGGTTATATACAACGCCATGGCCTTTTATTAAGGTAGGATCTGTATCATTGGCCTGTACCTTGCGCGCAATAGAAATAATCTCTTCTTCATCTTTAATAGTACCAGTTAAGATCAGTTTCTTTTCTGCACGTGTTAAGGCGACATAAAGAATACGCATTTCTTCATTCACTGTTTCCTGACGAATCAGCAGCTTCAACATCTTTAAATAAGGATGTTCATACTTACATAGAATTTTTCCAAAAGGAGACTTTTCTTTTCGTGCAACACTTCCTGCTACACCATCATGCTGAGATATGATAATGTCGGCTTTTTCATCAGAATTATTAAACTTCTTCTGCATCGCACTCACAAATACAACAGGGAACTGTAACCCTTTAGACTTATGAATAGTCATGAACTCTACGGCATCATTTTCATCACTCGCAATAAATCCAGGGGCCTGGCTAGAAGAAGAATCTAATAGTTCTAAGTAATCTTTTAAATAAGGATATTCTTCATTAGTACGGAATGTTTCTAATAGAATATCTAAGTTTGCGCTACGCTGTTCACCATTCATTAGCTGGGATACAAAAGCTTGGTATCCTGTTTCTTTTAAACATTTCTTTAATGTTTCATAAGGTGAAGATGTCATGGCCGTATTTCTTAAATCATCAAATACTTCTAAGAAATGAAGTACTTTATTGTTGGTATGATGTGTAAGGTTGATATAGAGAGGATCATCTGCATCTCTGATTTCTAATAACTCATTCTCAGTAAAATGAGAGAATAAGAAGTTATTATGTAATACAGACAACATCGCAATATCATCATATGGATTTACTAAAGCCTTTAATAATATCATGATGCTGATGACTTCATTGGATTCAAATAAACCAGTGGATAAAGTAATATTGACGGGAATATGATAACGTTCAAATACTTTCTTATAAGTAATAAATTCAGTTGTAGCACGCATGAGTACCGCAAAATCATGATACTTATAATCTGTAACCTGCCTCATCTGAATAATTTTCTGAGCAACCATATGTGCTTCTACTTCGGATTTTGTATATTCTTCCTGATTATTATAAAGAGAAATAAGTACATCTGTATCAAAATCATGATTCTTTTTTAATTCTGAAAGTGTTGTACCTTTCGCATCATAATCATATCTTAAAATTGCATTATCCCCATGGATATACTCTAATCCACCTACGGCAGTATCCATAATACAATCAAAAATATAATTGACACTATCCAATACAACTTTTTCAGAACGATAGTTATACTTTAAATCAATACGAATATTTGTATCATATTCTGTCATCTCTTCTAGTTTAGTGAATGTATCAAACTTATGCTGGAAGATAGAAGGATCAGCCTGTCTAAAACGATAAATAGACTGTTTCATATCACCGACCATAAACATTGGAATCTCTTTATCATAATTCGCAATCTTTAAAACAAGATTTTCCTGTATCTGATTGGTATCCTGATATTCATCTACCATGATTTCTTTTAATGTATGATTTAATCTTTCTACTACAGGTTGATCTTCTTGTAAAAGTCTAGTTGCATACTCTTCTAGGTCATGGAAGTCCAATTCGTTTCTGGCTTTTTTTGCTTCTTTATAAGCCTGGTTGAATTGATCTAACAGCCCATTTTTTCCTAGCAAATAATAAATATCCTCGTAAGAAAAAGTAAGATACTCATGGAATTTATCTGTAAAAGAGAAATATTTTTGTAATTTTTTAAGTGGTTCAGTGACATCAGCCTTCAGTTTTGTATATTGTTTCTTAACTGAATCATCTACACCGAGTTCACTCCACTTGATAGATGACATTTCTATTTTATGTGATACGAGTCCATTCAAAATATCAAAAGAAAAGGGTTTATTGAGGGCATTATACAGATCAGAATAATAGTCATATAATGCAGTGGCAGGTGCAGGATGTTTCGCGTTTTCATCTGTTTCAAAGAAATAAGTAATATCATGTTTTTCACAGAAACGATAGAGAATATTATAGGCACTTAAACTTTTAATACAGCAGTCTTGATACAATTTTGCCATGCCATCTAGAATCGGTTTTTCTCCAAAAAACTTAGGGTTATAATACTTCTCATGAACTTGATCAAGGAATTGATGGAAATCCACAAAAGAATTAGTAATATTCTGGAAATCAATCAATGTCTGTTTTAATTCATCAAAATCATTTTTTGTATTATGACGAGAGGCATAATCCTGGAAACGAGGATCTTCTATCCATTTCTCTAAACACTGATCTAGTACTTGGTCTTTAATTAAATCAGGTGAAGGGTTCACCTTAAATCCTGGCATCACACCAATTAAATAGCCATACTTCTCTAATAGTGTCTTACAGAAACTATCAAATGTAGTGATATATGCATGAGGGAGTAATTGAATCTGTTCTTGAATATGTCTCAATGTTTCTTCATCATGATTAGCCAAAGCTTCTTCATGTAGAGATACATTCAATCTTTGTTTCATTTCATTTCCGGCCGCTTTAGTAAAAGTTAATACTAGAAATTGATCCATTGAATAATGATCATTCACAATCAAACTAATTAAACGGGCTACAAGAATTCTTGTCTTTCCTGAGCCAGCAGGAGCACTGACAAGAATGGTCTTTCCTCTTAAATCAATTGCAGCTTGCTGTTCTTTATTGTATTTAGGCATTCTAATCATCTCCTTTTAGTTTCTTATACATATCTTTCGCAATTATTCTATTTTCGTTCTCAAATACATCAAATAAACATACTGATTTATAAGGACAGTAATTACATGGATATACTTTAAAGTCATTCGCTGGCTGTGCACCTTCCATTAAAGTAGGGTGGATAGGAATCAATCCTTCATGAATCTTTTCATAGAGTTCAGAAATATGCTTTTCCACATATTCCATTATTTGATCTAATTCATCAGGTGAAACCACTTTTGCGCCATTATAGTATTCTCCAGACTTCTTAACTCTAATAGGAGTCACAAGGTCTGGGGAAATACCAAGTGCTTTTACAGACTTAGTTGATCCATCATCCACCATATAGCCTTCCATACGATACTCCTTTAATATTTCCCTTTGAATACTAGTTCCCCATGAATCATCTTCACGTGCAAGCATACGTCTCTTCATATTAAAGTACAACATACCTGCACGGTCCTTGTTTTCCTGCTTGCATAACATATCTAGATAAACAAGCATCTGAATATTAAATCCCTGTATTGCGAGATTGAAATCAACCTCTTTCTTACTTGATTTATAATCCACAATACGCACCATATTCTCAAATTCATCCACTCTATCAATAATACCTGAGAAAGGAACACCACCAATTTCACCAGAAATTTCTTTCTCTTTTGCGATAGGGACATAGTCACCTAGTTTTAACTGCTTCTGAATAATCTTGATTGTCATTTTCATATCTTCAATCAGATTATTAATAAAGTATTGGTTCATTGGATGACCATCATATTTCTCTTTCAGATTCTCTTCTATATAATGTTTTGCTTCTTGATCTACAAGAGATTCATCATCTAGACATTTCTCCATTAAATAATGACATAAAGAACCAAGTTCACTTGACTGCAAAGTATCTTCTCTCTTTTCTGTAATCTTTAATCCATATTTAATGTAATAAGAGAAAGGACACTTATTATATGTCTCTAAACGAGATATACTGACCCCTCTTCCGAGCTTATTTGTATCTTTAATAAACTCAGGCTGGTTACTTGTCATCTTATAATGATCAATCAATCGATTAATAGGATCTTCATCTATACGTGATTGATTTAAATATAGGTTATTCTTGATGAGATTCAATGGAGGATTAATATATTCTAATTCAAATAGATCACTTAAACGTGACATAAGAATAGAAGGAATTAACTCATTGGCAGCCATATTCTTCTTACTATAAGAGAATGTATAAGATAAATAAGGGTTTAAAAGAACTTGTATAATACGCTTATAATGTGCCTGTAACTGTTCATCTAATAATAAAGGATGAGGATTAAACTGTTTATAGTCCTCCTCCATTAAGAATCCTTTATCACTGATTTCTAAAGGTAAGAATGTTTCATTGATTCCTGTTAAGTAAATATGTTTTTGTGTTGCAGTGAGTCCCTTTTCAAGTGAAGTCACGATAACACCTGTCTTATTTGTTTCCCTTTTACCTGGGATAATACATTGAAGGAATAAATCAAACTCTTCAGGACTAATTTCATCATCACATTTATAGGCATCAAGAGTTTTGATCATGGATGCGCTGATATCCTGTTTTTGAAGGAACTGAATAATTTCTTTAAAAGTATGTCCTTTACACTCTGATAATGATCGAGACATTTTACGGTAGTCACTATTATAATGACATGTTTCATTTTGTGATAATGTGGCAGGAATATTGAGTTCATCAAAACATATAGTTAAATAATCTGAATAGCTTGCCTGATTTGTAATGATCATAAAATCTTCATATTGCAGCTGTTCATTCACAATGCGTGATTTAATATCACAGGCAATCTTCATACATTCCTGCATAGGATGACCACCTGTAATAATACGTCCTTTAGCTACATTATGCACATCCACATTATCGAATAAATGATGAATAATGGTATCTTCATATTCATTTAATACTTCATCTGCATCTGTCATCTCTAATAATGTGACTGGAACATAGTTGTCTATCTTCTTAAACAACTCTTTGGATGCAATATGAGGATAATCATCACTCATAATATAAAGAGGTGTCTTTAAAGAATCATCTATTAAATCTTCTACCATTTCTTCAATTGTCCAGTATCCTCCTGGAACAAGAGAATTAATTGTATATAAATCTTCACATTTTTTACTTAATAAAGTATCTTCGAAAAACTGTTCAAGAGTTATATTATTTCTATGAATCTTCTTAAGTGTATTAATGAGTTCAAGAATCATCTCATAAGAATTAGAACTAAACTGTATTGTATTAAATGTATGACAAGAAAGAATATGACGCATTATAAAAACAAGATCTGCCTGTGAATAAATATGACGGGCAAACTGTTTATGTGAAATCAAAATCTTATCTATATATTGTTTAAGTGTTAGAACCTCTATATCAAATAAACAGGAATACTTATTCAAGAATAGATCTTCTACATATTCTGTATTCTCTGTAATGATATAAGCAGGTCCCTGTAAGTGTTCTGCCAATTCATTGAGTTTTTTATTGAGGTGCATCCCTTTAATAATCTGCATAATGATTCTCCTTCATTTGTACTTTGGTACTATTATATCATTGCATCTAAAATCATGCATTAAGTTCAGTCTCTATAACACCTATATAATGGAGTTAAGAAAAAAAGCCTTCCACATAAGTGGAAAGCTTCAGGTTAACGTAACTCATCAAGCCACATAGATACATCTGCATCACTAGGCATACGTAAATCTCCACGAGGAGATAAAGCCACTGAACCAACTTTAGGTCCATCTGGGATACAGCTACGCTTAAACTGCTGAGTAAAGAAACGTCTATAGAATAGAGTGAGCCATTTCTTAATTGTTGCTTCATCATATTTATCACCATATGTATGAACCGCAATACGTAATAGTTTCTGTGGTTCATAATGGAATCTTGCATGATGATAAAGGAAGAAGTCATGTAATTCATAAGGTCCTACAATATCTTCTGTCTTCTGAGTAATTTCACCATCTTTTGCAGGAAGTAATTCAGGCGAAACTGGTGTATGAAGAATATCCTGTAATGTAGCTTCTAATACTTCACCTTTATATAAAGTAGATACATAATCTACAAGATATCTTACAAGTGTCTTAGGAACAGAAACATTAACACCATACATACTCATATGGTCACCATTATAAGTAGACCATCCAAGTGCAACTTCTGATAAGTCTCCTGTACCTACGACAATACCACCTGCCTGATTCGCAATATCCATAAGTACCTGTGTTCTTTCACGAGCCTGACAGTTTTCATAAGTGACATCATGGACTTCAGGGTTATGATTAATATCCTTAAAATGCTGGTTAACGGCATCTTTGATATTGACTGTCATAGAAGTGACTTCTAGTTCTTTCATAAGTGTTAAGGCATTATTTAAAGTACGATCTGTTGTACCAAAACAAGGCATAGTCACCGCAATAATATCTGATACAGGACGACCTAGCATCTTATAAGCCTTATGCATTACAAGTAAGGCAAGAGTAGAATCAAGTCCTCCAGACATACCAACAACGACTTTCTTAATATGAGCTGCTTCAAGTCTCTGCATTAAGCCATGAGTCTGAATATTAAATACTTCTTCACAACGGGCAGCACGTTTATCTTTATCACTAGGGACAAATGGATGAGGATCATAATAACGATCTAAATCTAATTCTTCATCATCTAATGCAAATGGTACAGCATCAAAATAATCTTCACTATCATAAGTGGTCATTTCAATACGTTCTGTATGAATCTTTTCTAAATCCATATCTGCATAGATTAAACCTGTAGAATACTGAGTAGATTCTTTAAGTAATGTACCATTTTCATAAATAAGGTGATGATTAGAGAATACCACATCTGTTGTTGATTCACCTACACCTGTATTACTATAAACATAGCCACATACAAGTCTTGCACTTGTTGCACTAATTAAGCTACGTCTATAATCACTCTTACCTGTTAAGTTATTAGATGCAGAAGGGTTCACAATAAGTGTTGCACCGTTTAAACATGCATCAGTACTTGGTGTATGAGGTGCCCATACATCTTCACATATTTCTACTCCAATCTTTAACCAAGGATGATTCACATCTTCAAAAATCTGTTCAGTTGTCACATGAATTTCCTGATCACATATAGTAATATACTCATCTAAATCACGACCACTCTTGAAATGTCTACCTTCATAGAATTCATGATAATTTGGAATATATGTCTTAGGTACAGCACCTAAAATATCTCCTCTATGTAATACAAGAGCACAGTTGTAAAGATCGTTACGGATGACAAGTGGCATTCCAATAACAATCACTGTATCAAGATTTTTTGTTTCATCTAGAATATATTGAAGCTGTGTTTCTGATTCATTCAATACTCTTTTCTGAAAGAAAAGATCTTCAATTGTATAACCAGTTAAACATAACTCATTTAATACAAGAACCTGTGTATGATTTGCGTTGGCTTCTTTTGATAAACGGATAATCTCCTGCGCATTCTTTTTCACATTTGCGATAGAGACTTTAAAAGAACCAGCTGCAACTCTAATAAAACCATCTTTCATAAACATTCCTCCAATTTCCCTCTCATTATATCAAAAAAAGTTCACATGAGTGAACTTTATAATAAATGTATATCATTTTCTTCGCAGATACGCATTGTATCTTCATCCCATAATGAAGCCTGTACTTCACCAATATGGGCTTTCTTTAAGAAGAACATACATAAACGTGACTGACCAATACCGCCACCAATACTTAATGGATAAACATTGTTTAAAACGTTCTGATGGTAAGGAAGTTCAGTACGTTCTTCAGCATGTGCTTTCTTTAACTGTTCTTTTAAAGCTTTCGCATCAACACGTACACCCATAGAAGATAATTCAAATGCATCATCAAGAATAGGATGATAAACAAGAATATCACCATTAAGTGTCCAGTCATCATAGTCTGGTGCACGTCCATCATGTTTAATACCTGACTTAAGGGTATCCCCAATCTTCATTAAACATACAGCTTTCTTAGCCTTAGTAATAGCTCTTTCTCTTTCCTTTGGTGTTAAATCAGGATAAACATCTTCTAATTCCTGTGTGGTAATAAAGAAAATCTTTTCTGGTAATAATCCTTTATCTAATTTTGGATAATGACGAATCATTAAGAAATCTAAATCTAATAAAGCTTTATAAATCTTCTTAACAGTCTGTTTAAAGAAATCAACAGTACGATCTTCAGGTTTGATCACTAATTCCCAGTCCCACTGGTCTACATACATAGAATGAAGGTTATCAATTGTTTCATCTCTTCTGATTGCATTCATATCTGTATATAGTCCAGTATGTGCTTCAAAGCCATATCTATAAAGCGCATCACGCTTCCACTTTGCAAGTGAATGAATAATTTCAATTTCATCATCGTTATTCAATTCATAGCTGTTGAAAGCTACTGGTCTTTCAGTTCCATTTAAATCATCATTTAATCCTGTGTTTTTTAATAAGAATAGTGGTGCAGATACTCGAGTGAGTCTTAATTCTTCTGATAAACGTCTTTCAAAATAGTCCTTAATCATTTTAATCGCAACTTCAGTCTCAATCAGATTGAGTTGTGAATGATAGTTTTCTGGTATAAATACTTTGCTCATAACTTTACTCCTTTATACATGATTATATAAGAAAAAAATAAAAAAGAAAGAAAGAAAACAGTATTTCTTTGAATATTTAAAAATATGTAATAATTTAGGGAAATTGAAAAAACAACGAACTTGATTGACTTATTTCCGATTATTTAATACAATGTTGGAAACACAAGATAAGGAGATGCACAATGGAAAAATTGTTTAAGAGCACAAGAGGCAATCAGACACCTATTGATTTTTATACATCTATTCTTCAGGGAATCGCAAGTGATGGGGGATTACTTGTACCTGACTTTGATTTTGAGAAGAAAAATCTAGAAGATTTACTCCCATTAAACTATGTAGATCTTGCAACTGAGATTATTGGTACATTTGCGCCTAGTGATGCAAAAGAAGCATTACATACAGCTTGCAATCAGGCTTATGGTGAAGGTTTATTCTGTGATGAAGTGGTTCCTGTAAAGAAAGCAGGAAATGTATATGTTGCAGAACTCTATCAGGGGCCTACAGCTGCATTCAAGGATATGGCATTATCTATGCTTCCAAGAATGATGACTCTTTCTTTAAAGAAGAAAGGTGAAGAACGTGAAGTGATGATTCTTGCAGCTACAAGTGGTGATACAGGTAAAGCTGCATTAGAAGGCTTTAAGGATGTAGAAGGTACATGTATTAAAGTTTTCTATCCAATCGATGGTGTATCAGCTATTCAGCAGCAGCAGATGGTGACAACAACAGGTAAGAATGTTGAAATCATCGGTATTAGAGGTAACTTTGATGATGCACAGTCTGCAGTTAAGAAGGCATTTGGTTCTAAAGAATTAAAAGAACTTTGTGATGAACATCATATCTTCTTATCTTCAGCTAACTCAATCAATATTGGACGTTTAATTCCACAGATTGTATATTACTTCTATTCATATTTAACACTTGTGAAGAGAAATGAAATCAAACTAGGAGAAGCAGTAAACTTTACAGTGCCTTCAGGTAACTTTGGTAACTGCTTAGCTGGATGGATTGCAAAGAATATGGGATTACCAGTGAATCAGTTCATTGTTGCTTCTAATAAGAATAATATCTTAACTGATTTCTTCACTACGGGTACTTATGATGCAAGACGTGAATTCTATAAGACTAATGCTCCTGCAATGGATATCTTAGTTTCTAGTAACTTAGAAAGATTAGTATGGTTCATGGTGAATGGTGATAGTGAAAAAGTGAATAAGTATATGGAAGAACTTAAAGAAACAGGTGTTTATAAAGTAGATGATGAAACACTTGCAAGAGTTCAGAAAGAATTCAAGGCAGGATGTCTTGGAGAAGAAGATGTACTTAAAGTTGTTCATGACTGCTGGAATGAAAACAAGTATTTATTAGATACACATACAGCTGTTGGTTATGGTGTTTATGAAGAATATGTCAAGAACACTGGTGATACAACTAAGACAATCTTACTTTCTACTGCATCACCTTATAAGTTCCCAGAATCTGTATATCAGGCATTAACTGGTGAAGAAGTAGATGTTTATACAGCTATCGAAAAACTACATGATTTAACTGGTATGGAAATTTCTTACCCATTAAAAGGAATTAAGGATCGTGAAATTCTTCATAAGGGTGTTATTGATAGAGATGCAATTCTAGATACTATTGCAGAAAAGATCAAGGAGTACTAATTATGTTTGTAAAGGTAAGAGTTCCTGCAACAAGTGCAAACTTAGGACCTGGATTTGACGTTGCGGGTCTAGCAGTAACTTTATATAATACATTCACTTTTGAATTATTAGATGAAGGATTAGAAATCTTAGGATGTCCTGAACAGTTTGCGAACAAAGATAACTTAACTTATCGTGCTTTTGAAGAAGGTGCACGTTATGTAGGATTAGATTATAAAGGATTACGTATTACCAATGAAGGAGATGTTCCTTATACAAGAGGATTAGGTTCTTCTTCTACATGTATTGTGGCTGGTATTGTCGGTGCATTCGCATTCAAGAATCGTTATGAAGAACGTCAGAACATTCTTGAACTTGCAACAAAGATTGAAGGACATCCAGATAACGTTGCTCCAGCAATCTTTGGTGGATTAACTGTATCTGTTATGGAAGAACATAAAGTGACTACATTATCTATTCCAGTTAAACAGGAATACCGTTATGTCGCACTTATTCCACCTTTCACATTATCTACAGAAAAAGCACGTTCTGTATTACCACAGACACTAGACCGTGCAGATGCGATTAAGAATGTATCTCATCTAGCATTAATGGTTGCATCACTTATTAATGGATATGATGAAGGTTTAAAACTAGGCTTTAAGGATCGTTTCCATCAGCCATATCGTGGACACCTAATTGATAATTTCTTTCCTATTATGGAAACATTAGAGAAGGATGAAAGAGTATTAGGTGCTTATTTATCAGGCGCAGGGCCTACTATCATGGCTTTAATTCGTGCTGATGATACAATGGGTGTTGTTCGTATTAAAGAAGAATTAGGATCTTTAATTGACGGATGGCAAGTAGAAAAGTTAGAATTAGATGAACGTGGATTTACATGTGACTTTTTATAATACCTGGCAGTTGTCAGGTATTTTTTTCAGGAGGATCAAATGAAGAATTATCATACACATACAACAAGATGTATGCATGCAATTGGAAGTGAAGAAGAATATATTCTAGCAGCCATTTCAGCTGGATATACAGAACTAGGCTTTTCAGACCATACACCATGGCATTATGAATCAGGATATCATGCCACAATGCGTATGGATGAATCACAACTTGAAGACTATGTCCATACATTATCAGTACTAAGAGATAAGTATAAAGACAAGATTTCTATTAAGATTGGTTTAGAATGTGAATACTTTGAAGATAAGATGGAGTGGCTTAAGGATCAGCTTGAAAAGTATAAGCTTGATTATATTATTTTAGGGAATCATTTTGATGGCAGTGATGAAACTGGTATTTATTATGGTCATCCAGTATCTTTAGAAGAACTAAAGAGATATGTATCACAGGTAATCAAGGCTATGGATACAGGCTTATTCTCATATGTAGCGCATCCTGATGTTGTTTTCTATGATGAAAAGAATCAAGAACATATTGATGAGTTAGAGAAAATCTGTATTCATGCGGCTGAAATAGATATGCCTTTAGAATTTAACTTATTAGGATATAAGGCTATGCATCATTATCCAAGTCAGCCATTTATTGATTTATGTAAGAAGCATCATAATCGTATTATTATCGGCACAGATGCGCATGAACCAAGTGCATTAAAAGATACTAAAACATATAATCGTGCTTATGCTTACTTAAAGGAAAGTGGTTTAGAAATTACTGAAGATATTAAGATGTTGAGATAGAAGGCTTGAGAAAGCCTTTTTTTCTTTTGACAGTTCCGTTGAGTGTAAATTGAAAAAGTTATGGAATATTCATGTTTATTTTGATTTAAATGTATGCAGAAAATGTAGTAATGTATCTCGCTTGATTAAGATTGCTCATATCAGGCACTATATGTCAGTAACTGAATTAGTTTGACAGTTATTGTGACATTAAATTTAAAAAGCATTGATATATTCATGTTTATTTTGAATTAGATGCATGAGAAAAATGTAGTAATATAATATACGGTAGTGATATTTTTAAATTAGAAAGTATGTATTAGATATTAAAAAGAATGATATTATTTCATTTATTTAAAAAAACCTTTACAATATAAAGTGCCTAGTATTGATTAAAGGCTGTATAATAAAGGTGGTGATAAAAATGGAACATATTACAGATATAGATAAAACAGCACATCTTGAAGAATGTGTAGAAGCGGTGAGAGAAATCATTAATCCAGATGATTATGGATTAACTGAAGAAGCTCTTTATGCTCTTACAAAAGAAATCATGGATACTTCTCTTACAATGGGAGGAGACTTTCATTTAGATAACATTCGTTTCTTTGCGGAACGTTTTATTAAGAGCGGATCAATTGCACGTTTTAAGATGGCTCATGAAAATGATTTTTAAGGAGGAATTGTATGGGTAAAATAGAAGATGTTATCCAACAGTACCTGGATGAACATAAAAGTCATTATCTAGGTAAATATCGTTATAGATGTAGCTATCGTATTAGTGATACTGCGATGAAGTTTCATTATTATATGCTTGATGAAAACTTCAGAAATATCGATATTTATGTTGAATTATCATATGGTGATAAGGTTGAAGCAGAATTCTCAGAAAATTTAAATGACCAGGAAAAGCAGTTTATTATTAAAGATGCACTGGTACATATTTTTTATAAAGAGAAGTTTACACATGTCCTTCATTATTCTTTGATTCCAAAGATTGTGAAGGAACATCATCTTATTGATACAAACATGGCACCGATTGATTATATTGAGATCTTGGAGTACATGAAGTATCATCAGGGGATTAATAAAAAGACAGTCGATTCTTTCTATGAAATCTATCTTCCAGTTATGCATGATTTAATCAAGACACAAAAATATGATGTTTATATTTCTTCATTGATCTTATTATTACGTAACATACTTTATGAATATGACTGGGATGGACCAAATTCTAAATATCGTGATACGGAATATCAATATCATTTATATTATGTAAGAGAATTGATTCAGGAAATTATTGACCATCTAGATGTATTCTATAAGCATGCAGCAAGCTATTTGTTCCATCTTATGCATCTACTATGTCAGCATACTTTATTCGCATTTTGTATTATGAGCAATCTTGGCTCATTATTTAATTATAATGAGGTTGTTTTAAAGGCTTTATCAGACAATTTGAAAAAGCACTTTATCTTATACGATAAGGAAGCTAATAATTTAAATCAATGTAATCTTGTTTATTCTTATTTATTTTATTCTTATTTAAATAAGAAAGAACCTTTTAGAGAAGTAATCAAACAGGTATTTAGAACAATTGTGGATTCGATTCTTGTTTATGCAAATCATGATCTAGATCTTGCATTAGGTAATACATTATTAAAAAATGAAGGTTATGATGTATTGCTTGATTTATTCAGCAATGATTACAATACATTTATATTCACTTGCTTCCCAATTAGTTCATTTCCAACAGAAATGCGTACATCAGTTCGTAATGAACTCGTTGCCGCTATTCGTTTCTTTGCAGGTAGAATGAATAATGATAAGTATAAGCTCAGCTCATTTGAACAGGTATTAAATATCAATAGATTATTATTAGATAATTTTGGAGATTGGTATAAATGAAAAAGAGAAATATAGTCACAGCAGTCTTTGGAACAGCTGTCCTTGCTGGTGCAGGGTTATATCAGAAAACAAGTCAGTTTGTAGATGAACGCTTATATCGTACACATATTAAACGTACCTTATTTGAGACTTTAAAGCCTCAGACAGTACGTATTAAGAATATGAATGATGCGATTTTAACTGGTCATCTACTTGAAGTGGATCATGCAGACAATACATTAATCATGGTTCACGGTTTTACTAAAGATGCATCTTCTCTAGAAAATGAAGCAATCTATTTTCAGTCAATTTGCCCTCATACTAATATCTTGATGATTGATTGTTATGGTAATGGATCATCTGATGGTGTGACAAGAGGTGTTGGTTTCCAAGATGTTATGGATATTAACTATTGGAATCGTTTCATTATTCAAAAGTATGGCGAAGATCATCCAGTCTTCTTCTATGGTAAAGAAACAGGTGCTGTCGCACTACTTTGTGCAGGTAGTGCAGGTTTATTAAAGAATGCAACAAGCTTAATTGTAGAAAGTACATTTAAGAATGTGCGTGATTACTTTGCATATTTAATGAAGAATGATGGATATCCAGAATCTATCACACGTCCTTTACTTTCGATTGTATTAAGAAAAGAATTAAATGTACCTCTAGATGATCTAGATGTCATGAGATATATAAGAAGGAATACTATTCCGACATTATTTATCCAAAACAAAAACAACAATAAGGTAGATTTTAATGATGTATTTGATTTATACAATAATGCATTATGTGTTAAAGAATTAATGCCATTAAAAGATGAGCCATTTTATGCTCTTGATGAAAAGCATCCTTATAAGGATCTTCTTATAGAGTTTTTAAATAGAAATGGATGATAGGAGGATTAAAATGTATTTTAAAGAATCAACAGGCTTCCCAAAGGATTTCTTATGGGGAAGTGCTTCAGCTGCTTATCAGGTAGAAGGTGCCTGGGCTGAAGATGGCAAAAAGCCTTCAGTATGGGATAAGTTTGTAAGAATCCCAGGTAAGACATTCAAAGCTACTACTGGTGATAAGGCAGTTGACCATTATCATATGTATAAAGAAGATGTCAGATTAATGGCTGAAATGGGGTTAAAGACTTATCGTTTCTCAATTGCCTGGTCAAGAATCTATCCAGATGGTAATGGACAGGTGAATGAAAAAGGTTTACAGTTCTATGATGACTTAATCAATGAATGCTTAAAGTATAATATTGTCCCAATGGTGACTGTATATCATTGGGATTTACCACAGGCATTAGAAGATCAATATCATGGCTGGGAAGATCGTCGTATTGTCGATGATTTTGTGAATTATGCAACTACATTATTTAAACGTTATGGTGATCGTGTTAAACATTGGATTATCTTAAATGAGCAGAATGTCTTCACTGGACATGGCTGGATGCTTGCTAAACATCCACCAGGAAAATTTAAGGATATGAAGACTTACTATCAGGTGAATCATCATGCATTCATGGCTCATGCAAAATCAGTACTTGCATTAAAGGAACTTTATCCTGATGCATTAGTCGGTTCATCATTCGCTTATGGTCCAGCTTATGCTGTATCTGATAAACCAGAAGATCAGATGGCATGTGTTGATTATGAAGACTTAAAGTCATACTACTGGATGGATGTTTATGCTTATGGACGTTATCCAAGATCTGCAATGAAGTATTTAGAATCATTAGGTGTTGCCCCTCACTTTGAAGAAGGCGATGCTGAAATTCTAAAAGAAGCTGCATCTAAAGTAGATTTCATGGGTGTTAACTACTATAAGACATGTAGTATTGAATACAACCCACTAGATGGTGTTGATTCTCTTGGTGGAGAAAACAATACAGGTAAGAAGGGTACAGCAGAAATGGAAGGTGTACCTGGTATGTATAAGGTACCTGCAAATAAGAATCTTCCTACAACTGACTGGGACTGGACTATTGATCCTATGGGATTACGTTTTGCGTGTCGTAAGATTACTTCACGTTATGATTTACCAATCGTTATTTCAGAAAACGGACTTGGCGCATTTGATAAATTAGAAGATGGAAAGATCCATGATTCATATCGTATTGAATATTTGCGTAACCATATTGAAGAATTAAAGAAAGCATGTGATGATGGATGCCGTATTCTTGCATATTGCACATGGTCATATACTGATTTATTAAGCTGGTTAAATGGTTATCAGAAACGTTATGGCTTTGTCTATGTAGATCGTGATGAAGATGAAAACTCTGGTACTCTAAAGAGAATTCCAAAAGATTCATACTATTGGTATAAGAAAGTTATTGAAACTAATGGTGAAGAATTATAATTCATAGAAGGCTGATTCATATTGAATCAGTCTTTTATATGTTTAAATAAGGCATAGAGAGCTTACAAGAGAAATATGTAAAAGAAGATAAAAAATAATCAAAATAGAAAAAAGTTGATTATATCGACAAAAATAAACATTGTGAAATAAAAACGGAAAATAATTTAAAAAAATGCTTTACAAGTGTTGGAATATTGGGTATTATAGACAGGCAGTCCGGGAGACGGGCTGAGACAGAACATTGAAAACTGAACAGATACACGTCAGATTTATTTGAAAACATTTAATTGATGAGCTGAACATCAGCTCTTCACATATTCAGTGGAGAGTTTGATCCTGGCTCAGGATGA
>NZ_JACRWG010000021.1:0-35705 GCF_014306455.1 Catenibacterium faecis | reverse complement strand
ACTGATTCACTGCCATCTAAGTATCTTCTACATATTTCAATTTTTTGTTCTTTTGAAAACTTACTTTTTCTTCCCATAAGAAAACCTCCTCAGCAAACAGTGCTTTTAATTATTTGCACTGTCTACTGGGAGGTCATCATATCAAAACGTGTATGACTTTTTTTCTGCCCTTATATTACCATATTTTCGCTATTTTTTCAATTCTTGTTCTTTTTTAGAATATATGATATTAAGAATAGCAGGAGGTGCCTATGAATCAAATTATTGAACATCGCAAACTTAATAAAAAAGAGAAAATGATTCTTACCAATCATTTGATCAAAGTATGTAGAGATCTGCATTGGATAGAAACTGATTCCGACAAAGCTGTTTTTATCACTGAACCTTTTCTTGGTTATTCTTCTATTTCTCATTTGAAGCATATTATCACAATGTTTTATATCATCAGAAGCAGAATAGATATTACATCTAGTGATGAAGATATCAGAAATGCACTTTATCACTATCAATCTATCAATCGTGTGATAGAAATATTATTGAAAGAAGGTGGAACCTATCGAATTGAGACTATTAGATACAGAGAAGAATTATGATCCTTCTCTAGTCAAAGAACTTGTTTTCATTATAACCATAACCAAAGTACTTCTATTTCTTTAGAAGACTTCAAGCATATTCTAGATACTATAGATTATATTTTAGAACATGGAGAAACATTCGACGAAGGTATTCAATCTATACAATCAGATATCAAAGAAATACAAAGAATTTATAAGAGTATTCAATTACTTCCCATCAATAATGAAAAGTATCTGAATGTTTTGAAGAAACAGATTCCTTTCTTTATTCAATCTGTTACAGGAAAAGATGCATTATTTCATTATTGTGATATTTCCGTAGATTTGGATTATCCTCTTATTGATGGTATTCCTCTTTATCATGATATGTATCATTTAAGAGGAACTGATCTTGTACTTTACTATTTAAAGAGACTCAGTGAAGAGAATCATTTCTGCAGTCTATTTGATGATTTAGAAACATTTATTGAAGACTATGAAAAGACTATTAAGACATCTGTATATGACTTACAGATTAACTTCTTTGAACTAGTGGTTCATCAATGCATAACACATATATCTATTTATAATTCACCTGGTTTAATTATTCATGACAAAAAAGAAGTTAAAGAAATAAATTCTATTATAAGTTTTTTCCATTATCCTATGATTGATTTATTTAAAGAAAACATTATTGCATCCTTCAACAAGATTCCTATTATTTATCCACAGGATAGTTATCAAATAACTTTTAGTCACGAAAGTGCTGATTTCTATGAGATTCTCAATCAATTTGAATATTCCAGAGATATCACATTATTAAAACAATTAAGTATCTACGATCTAATAGATTTCTTAGAACAGGATATTCTAATAAATGAAGAATACACAGCCTTTATGAGCTCTTTAACCGCAATAGAAATTGTTTCTATCCTAAAACTCATTATTCCTGAACTTGACACATTTCTGCATTCAACATCTATCGCAGATATCATTAGCGAATTAGATACATCTATCACATATCAAGAAATACTATCTCACTATATCACAACAGAAGTTCTCAACACTTATCCACAATACATAAAAAAAGAAGGTTCTTTTTGAACCTTCTTATCTTCTACCTGCTCCTGCATAATGTGCAGAATAATATCCACTATTTAATGAAGAAACAACTACACCTGTCTTAGAGTTTGCAGCATGGATGAACTGTCCGCCACCAATATAGATACCTACATGAGAGATACCTGATTTATAAGTTCCAGCGAAGAATACTAAGTCACCAGCTGTTAAGCCATCCTTAGATACTCTTGAAGTTCCACTATACTGAGCTGCTGCAGTTCTAGGTAATGATTTACCATTCTGACTATATACCCAAGAAGTGAATCCTGAACAGTCGAATACTGTTGGTCCAGATGCACCCATACGATATGCACAGCCAAGTCTTGAACGTGCTGTTCCAACGATACCACCCTGTGCAGCACCTCCTCCAAGACCACCAAAGTTATAGCTTCCGCCTTTGTTGCTCTTGTTGTTCTTGTTGTTAGTTTTTACTTGTACTACTGGTGCAGCAGATACATTGATCTTTGCACTTGTTTCAGATCTATTACCAGCATTATCAGTGACTCTATAATAAACACGATAAGCGCCAGCTTTGTTTGTATTAACAGTTCCAGTAATTTCTACTTTACCTGTTACATCACCATCTAAGTTATCGATAGCTGATGCTAAGTTTGATTTAGGATCAAATGAAGTACCATACTTCACATCTACATTATCGCTCTTTAATGTAATTGCTGGTCCAGTCATATCTGCAACTTTTACTTCATAATCATTTGAAGTCTGGTTTCCAGAACTATCTGTTGCAGTTACCTTGATTGGCTGTGCATCAGTTATATTTCTAGTATCTACATTACCTTCTACAGTAACTGTAGGGTTCACATCATAGTTATCCTTAATATCAACATAATTGTGAATATCGAAACCATCACCATAGTTAACAGTGATATTACCATTCTTTAAATTCATTTCTGGCGCAATTGTATCACCAACATTGAATGTAAAGTCTTTTTCTGATTTATTACCTGCATTATCTTCAACAGTTGCATGAATTACCTGTTCACCTAAAACAGATGTATCTAAGCCACGATCGAAAGTAATGAAATCAGAAACATCACCATCTACATTATCAGTTGCTTTGATGTACTGTTTTAAATCATTGTTGCCGTTTGCTTCAACATTGATTACATAACCATCATTATTTACTGATTCTAATGCTGGTGCTTCTGTATCAACAACTTTAACTTCAACTTCTTTAGTTGTTTCATTGTTGAATGCATCCTTTACAGTAACATTAACTTTATAAGTTCCAATCTGATCCTTCTGATAAGAAGTATCATCAATTTCAGTTTTAATAACACTTACTGTATCTCTATTATCTGATACAGTGAAATCACTTGCTTTTAATTCTGTACCAAATGGTACTTCAAGCTTATTTGAATGAACAACAGGCGCTGTTCTATCAGCTGCTGCATAACCTACTAATGCAAATGCTGAAATAGCGACTACTGGAATAAACATTGTCTTCTGAGTTTTAATACGATCTAGCATGAAATCTACAACTTCTTTAGTTTTCTTATCCATGTAATCCACTCCCTTTCTTTACGACAATGACTATTATATCACTCTGTACAAAAAAATAAAGAACTTTCTTAAGAATTTTTTAAGAAATATAAAAAAGAGTTGAATATATCAACTCTTTTTTGATTAAGAATTATTTAATAATGTTGTAAGAAATATGGTATCAAGCACGTTTTTCTTTAAATGTTAAGGATAATACTAAAGCGGTTACAATTAATACGGATAAAAACAAATAGAATGGTGTCATTGTAGAGAAGCTATCAATCAGTTTTCCACCAATTAACTGTACGACTGCAGCACCAATTCCTCTACCTACTGTTGCCTGTAAGCCAAAAGCTGTAGAGACATACTTATCTTCTACAATTTCCATGATTAATCTTACTGTAATCATAGTAAAGAGAATAGTAGATAGGCCTTTGAATACAAATACTGCCACAATTAAATTTGGATTAGGTAATGTTGCATACCAGACAAAGTTGACTATAGACATGGCACATGCAAAGAGCATGATATGTTTATATGAGAACTTCTTAATAATAAAGTCAGTTGCAAGTATTGCAGGTACTTCAAATAATGTCGCAAATAACTGGTATGTACCTACCATGGATGCTGTTCCACCTACTGATTTAATAAATACTGAGATATAAGTGAAATTAGCTGTACAAGCGCCCCAGAAGAAGAAAGAGATTAATAGGAATATAATGTACTGTTTATTCTTAAAGAGGCTCTTATAGGCTTCTTTTGAGCTATATTCTACTTTTGTTTCAGTCTGCACTACTTCTGGATCATTGACTCTTAGTATACAGATAAGAACTGTTATTGTACCAAAGAGGAAAATAACAAAGATAGAAATAGGTGCAATCACATCATAAACTAAACCACATAACTGAGCACTAATGGCATAACCAACAGAACCCCATAATCTGATCTTACCAAAGTCATAAGGTGAAGAAACACCGATTCTGTCCGTTAATGGTGTGACTGCATTAAATAAGGCAAGAATAGTCGCACTAGTAATTAATAGAATAATTAACTGATGTGAGAACATAAAGATCATATTCATTACTACTGTAATAAATAATGCTACTAAAGATACCTTTCTAGGTGAACGGAAGCGGTCTGCCAATGTTCCTAGATAAGGCTGAGCAAAAATTGAGAATAGTGGTGCTGATGAAGTAATAAGTGATATTTGCTGTGCATTAAAGTGAATATCACTTAAATATAAAGCAAGCATTGCATTGTAACATGCAAATGCGAAATAAAAGAAAAATGATGTACCAGCATGATACAAATAGCTGTTCTTTTTCATGTTGTCCCCTCCAATGAGTTACATTATAACTATATATAACAAAAAATCTTCAATTTTTCATATAATGTAAGGGAATTGTGAAAAAGCCTAACTCAATGAGTTAGACTCGTTTATTGAAACTATGATTTGGATCAAAAGCTAGCACAAAAAATACACTCTCATAATGAATGCCAAACATAACAAACTTATTTTTACCATTTCTTTTTAAATGTATATGAATTATACCAGACTTTAATAATTCTTTTTCTTCTGGATATGCATCTTCAAAAGTTGCTTTCAATCTTCGTAAATAAGTATTAGATGGATCCACTTTGCTTCCTTTGGAAGATGTGTATTGAGTAATAACTTCATCTAAGTTGGAGCACTGGTCCACTTCATATAGAAACTGCTGCAATTGATCAAACACTTTCTCTTCCTTATACTTATAGTTATATTTGCTTAAGCTTTTAAAACACCCCACATTGCATTTCCATAAATATTTAAAATTAATTTCTGGATGATTCTTTGCGTTAATCGATTGGTTAGCAAGAACAAAATTTTCCTTTTTAATTTTCTTAATTTCAATCAGTTTTCTCTTGCTCATTTAGTTAACTTTAATAGAATTATAGTATTCCTTCATAGTAGTAGAAGAAATCACATTATGACTACTTTCAAATTTACCTAAACCTGTTCTTTGTTCTAACCATGGGAGTTCTGTATGGGTTAAAGCCTCTAATTGATCAGCCCCATACTCTCCATAAGTATCCCAGACTGCTTCTAATACTTCAACCTGCTCTGGAGTGAACAGTTTTTCCATTCTAGCCATAGTTTCTTCACGATTAGTAATCTTTAATTCGTGCCAGCCATAGCCATCATATACTTGGTATAAAGTACGATTTACTGGACCATGTACCCATGCTTCAAATTCAGAATGACTAGCTATATCCTGATCCAAAAGTGTTAAACTCCATGCCTGTGCATAATAACAAAGCTTCTGAATCTTTTTGTTTGACATATTCCCTTTTAATAAGAACCAATCTGCCACATCAGTGATATCAGCTTTTATTGGTTTATCCACAATTGCTATCTTTGCTGTCATGCTGCATCCCCCCATTTGAAAATTTAAATGATCCATAATTTTCAAACTCATTATAGCTTTGTACAACAAACGATTCAACCAACTTGATATCATGTTTTTCACTTTCTTCACAAATCTCATAATTTCATACACCTCACTTTATGTTCTACTTTTTTATACTGCACAAAGTGGTTATTTTCTTATTCATTATATAGATTTCTCAATCATTTATCAGATTATTTTGTTCCTATTCCTTAGGATAATTCTGACTTCCCCATCAGATATGGTCTTGATAAGCATAGAAGACAGTCTAAGTTCATCGACATAGTATTTTTATATATTCTCTACGATAAATTTTATAAGCATGAATAACAAGGTCAAACTAAATAAAACGAAATGCCTATGGCTAAAAGTATTTTCACAACTTACGAAAAAAGGATTCACATAGGTATTAATGCATAAAAAAACTGGTACACGAGGTACCAGTTATGCCTTTCTTTTTGCAGCTTCTTGTCTATTCTTTTGTGCTTTAATAACTTTCTGTCTTGAGAATTCTTCTCTGTCCTTTTCATCCAAGGCTTCTGTAATCATCTTTACAGTGGCTTCAAAACGAGGGATAGAGATATTCTGTAATGCGTTAGCACGCTTTTGTGTCTTACGAATATTATTCGCTAGACGATATACAGAGTTTTCTACTTCTGCAAGCTTTACTGTCATTTCTTTTACATGATAGAAACAGATATAAGCATAGTCTACCTTAGAGTTCGCACGTTCAAAACCATAACCAACTCTTAATGGTGTTTTCTCATATTCAATCTTAGGTAATTCTACACCCATAACTGAACGATACTTAACACTAATACCATCATCAATAGGTACACCTTCTACTACATCAGAAATAATACCTAAAGATTCATTAGCTTCACGTAATGCTGCATAAGCACGATCATAAGAATCAGTGATGTCATCACGGATTTCTTTTACATCATCAAGTAATGACATCATTTCTTTAATTAAGACATTTCTTTTCTTATCGAGCAGGTCGTAACCAAGTCTAGCAAGTTCAAGAGACTTCTTGGTTGCCATCAAATTCCCTTTAGTAGGGACAACCTGATTAGCCATTAGTTACAGCGTCTTTCAATTCTTTGATGACTACATCTTCGTGTAAATTAAATTCTTTGACTGCTTTTTCATGATCATAGAATTTATCTACAACAGCATTATCAATACGGTCCAATGTATTCTTTGGAAGAACTGATAATAGTAACCATCCAAGGTCTAGGGTTTCTTCGATAGATCTATTTGTATCGAATCCCTGATTAAGGAAGTGCTGCTCGAAAAGACGACCAAATTCCATATATTTCTTATCAGCTTCTGATAATTCATCTTCACCGATAACTGATGTTAATGATTTAACATCCTGTACATGGGCATAACATGCAAATAACTGGTTGGCAACATCCTGGTGGTCAGCTCTTGTAAAGCCTTCACCGATACCATCCTTCATAAGTCTTGAAAGTGATGGAAGAACACCAACTGGTGGATAAATACCAGTCGCATTTAATTCAGGATCAAGAGTAATCTGTCCTTCTGTGATGTAACCAGTTAAGTCAGGAACTGGGTGTGTAATATCGTTGTTAGGCATTGTAAGGATTGGAATCTGTGTAACAGAACCTTTAGCACCCTTTGCAATACCAGCTCTTTCATATAATGAAGCAAGGTCAGAATAAAGATAACCTGGATAACCTTTACGACCTGGGATTTCACCTTTACTTGAAGAGAATTCACGTAATGCTTCACAATAAGAAGTAACATCGGTATAGATTACAAGAACATGCATATCATGTTCAAATGCTAAATATTCAGCAGCAGTTAATGCACAACGAGGTGTTAAGATACGTTCGATGATTGGGTCATTAGATAAGTTCATGAACATAACTACTCTCTGCATAACCCCTGCTTCTTCGAATGATCTTCTGAAGTAGTTGGCTACGTCATTAGTAACACCCATTGCAGCAAAGACAACAGCGAAGCCTTGTCCTGCTTCATCGGCAATTTTAGCCTGTTTTACAATCTGTACAGCTAACTGGTTATGAGGTAAACCAGAACCTGAGAAGATTGGTAGCTTCTGACCTCTGATTAGAGTCATTAGACAGTCAATAGAAGAAATACCTGTGTTGATATAGTTTCTTGGATATACACGAGAAACTGGGTTAAGAGGCTGACCGTTGATATCAGCACTCTTTTCAGCATAAATATCTCCTAGACCATCAATTGGTCTACCTGCACCAGAGAAGACACGGCCAAGCATTTCCATTGATAATGGTAATTCCATTGGATGACCTAATAGTCTTGTCTTAGTATTCGCAAGTGATAAAGCGTTAGTTCCTTCAAATACCTGAACAACAACTCTTTCACCTTCAATTTCTACAATACGACCAGAACGTGTTGAACCATCTTTTAACTGTAGTTCAACCATTTCATCATAAGATGCATCTTTAACGTGATCTAATACGACGAGTGGTCCATTAATTTCACTTAAACCTACATATTGAAGTGCCATGTTACCCCTCCTTAGTCAATAGATGCACAAATTGCATCAATCTTCTTATAATAGTAATCAAATTTACTTAAATCATTATTAGGTACATCATATTTCATCTTAACAACTTCATCGAAGATACCTGTTTCAATGATTGTACGAATAGGTTTACCCTGAGCAACAACCTGCTGACAACGGTTATTTAAGTAAAGGATTACTTCCATCATCTTAAGCTGTTTTTCAAGTGGTACATAAGTATCATCTTTATGGAAAGCGTTCTGCTGTAAGTAACCTACACGAACTACTCTGGCTACTTCAATAACAAGTTTCTGATCATCTGGTAAAACGTCAGAACCCATTAACTGTACGATTTCCATTAATTTAGTTTCTTCTGCAAGAATAGAAGCTAATTCCTGTCTATCTCTCATGAATTTAGGATCAACATTCTTTGAATACCATCTTTCAAGATCTGGAATATATTCTGAATAAGATAAGTTCCAGTTGATAGCGAAATAGTGTCTTGCATAAGCTAATGCTTTATCAAGAGCCCAGAATGTACGTACGAAACGTTTAGTATTCTGAGTAACTGGTTCTGAGAAGTCAGAACCCTGTGGAGATACGGCACCAATGATTGTAACTGAACCATTTGTGTTATTTAAGTTCTCCATATAACCAGCTCTTTCATAGAACTGAGATAATCTAGAAGGTAAGTAAGCTGGGAAACCTTCTTCTGCTGGCATTTCTTCAAGACGACCAGAGATTTCTCTTAAGGCTTCAGCCCAACGAGATGTTGAGTCAGCCATGATAGCAACATGGTAACCCATGTCACGATAATATTCAGCAAGTGTTACACCTGTATAAATAGATGCTTCACGAGCAGCAACTGGCATGTTAGATGTATTCGCAATGAGGACAGTTCTGTCTACTAATGGCTTACCACTCTTAGGGTCAACGAGTTCACGGAATTCTTCAAGAACCTGAGTCATTTCGTTACCACGCTCACCACAACCTACATAGACAATAATATCGGCATCACACCATTTAGCAAGCTGATGCTGAGTCATTGTCTTACCAGTACCGAATCCTCCTGGGATTGCAGCTGTTCCACCTTTAGCGATAGGGAACAATGTATCGATAACACGCTGACCAGTAACTAGTGGCATACTGATAGGTAAACGTTTGTTGACTGGACGAGGTGTCTTGATTGGCCATTTCTGAGTTAATGTACATTCATGAGCTACACCTTCATCATCAGTGAAGACCATAACTACATCGTTGATTGTATACTGACCATTTTCTTTTACTTCAGTAACTGTACCTGACATACCTGGCATAACCATACATCTATGTTCGATCATGTCTGTTTCAGGAATCTTGGCATATACAGTACCACCTTCAACATGGTCACCTACTTTAACAGTAAGAGTAACATCCCATAATTTCTTTGTATCTAGTGGTTCTACAGCACTACCTGTAGGAATGAAAGCACCACTTTCTTTTGCGATTTCTTCTAGTGGTCTTTCGATACCATCATAAATATTTCTTAAGATACCAGGACCAAGTGTTACAGAAATAGGCTGACCTGTTGGGAATACTGGTTCACCTGGTTTAAGACCTGTAGTTGTTTCATAAACCTGGATAGTAGTAAATTCTTTAGTAATACAGATAACTTCACCCATTAATTTACTGTTACCTACATACACCATTTCAAGCATTGAAAAGGCATCTGTATCTTTTACTTTAACAACCGGGCCGTTGATTGAATAAATTAAATTTTCTTTCAACTTGTTTATCCCCCTTCTTTTATTTATTAATGATTAAACCAGAATGCTGGTTAAACCATTCTTTCTGATTCTTTAATGCGAATTCTAATGTTTCGTTATGAACAATAGAGCTTTCTGTGTTTTCAACAATTAAACCACCAATAGTGATATCTCCAACTTTCACTTCAGCATCACCATAAGCAGCTTTTAAATCATCAGCAAGACCTAAGTCTTCTTCTTTTACATAAATAACTGAATGAGGCATATAATCACCTGCAAGCTTCTTAGCCTTATTGACCATGAATTCTTTGTATTCAGGTGTTTTTGTAAATGCGACTAATTCTTCTCTCGCATTCTTGAAGATTGTAGCCACATACTCATCACGTTTATTAATAAGCTTTTTCTGTCTCTCAACATGGGATTCAGAAATTTCTGCAGCTGATTCTGACTGCATTTCATCTAATTCCTGTTTAAGTCTTAAATCTGCATCTTTCTTAGCTTCAGCACGCATAGAAGAATAAGCTTCTTCTTCCATCTTCTTTACTTCAGCCATGATTGCATCGACTTCTCTTTGAGACTGTTTTTCAATCTCATTCTTCATTGAGAGAAATACTTCTTGATTTTCTTCCATTGTATACTCTCCTATAGCTTAACGCCTATTGCCTCAGAGACATAACCATCGATGGCTTCACCAATCTTAGAGTGTCCATGACGGTCAGGAATCTCTGTAATAAGAGGCTTTGGCTGTTTTAATTTAATTTCTGAGATAATATCAGGACAAAGTTCAATTAACTTAGTAGTCACTAAGATAATTGCGATTTCAGGATCTCTCATCTTACTTTCAAGTAAGCTTAAGAAATCATGACGGGTATGAACAACTTTGCCTTCAATACCCACGAGTCTTAGACCAGTGAGGGTATCGATATTATCACTGATCAGAAAGAACTTCATAGTAATCTCCTATAGTGTGTTGATAATTAAGATTGAGATTAATAGACCATAGATGGCAACACCTTCACCTAAGGCAACGAAGATCAATGATTTACCGAAGTTTTCAGCATTTTCAGAGAATGCACCAATTGCAGCAGGAGCAGCAGCAGCTACGGCAATACCAGCACCAAGAGCAGATAAACCAGTTGCAAGAGCAGCACCAATGAAACCAAGACCCTGAGCGATAGAACCAGTCATCTTGTCAGCACCAGCAGCTAATACTGGGCTATTTGCATATGTAAGGAATAATACAAGTGCTACAGCACCAAAGAAACCACAGATATGAGTACCAAGACGCATTTTAGCGCTCTTAGCAGTAACTTTACCTTTGAATACATTTACTAGTGGTAAAGATAATAATACAACAATTAATGCAGGGATAATGAATGTTAAGATAGTAGTCATTTTTTCTTCCTCCGTTATTCTAGACTTTCTTTCATAGATACAAATGGTTTACCATTACCTTCATAGTAACGACTGAATAATTCATAGAATTCAAGACGTAATACCTGGATACCGACAATTAATCCTTCTAGACACATTACAAATGCGTTACCAATAATAAGAACGATAATATAACCGAATCCACCAACCATTTCAGCTAATGTGTAAACAACAAGCATCATACCAGCGTGTGATAAGACGAAACCGCCGACACGTAGGAATGACATTGTGTTGGCAACAAATGTCAACAATACTTCGATCATTTCGAAGAATGATTCAGTAAAGAAGTTACCAAATCCATGTGGGAACATCTTATTACCTTCAAGTTTGTAAGTAAGAGGTTCTTTTAAGAAGATCATTACAAGTGGGGCAATGATAAAGATTGCGACATAGATACCCATTGGGATATTTAAGCCAAGGTTTAATAACATATTCATTGCGAGTACTAATACTGCAACATAGAATACTAAACCAGCGACACCATTTTGAGAGAATAATAATTCTCCCCAATGTTTCTTCTTCAAGTTTAAATAGATATTGAATAGGATTGAGATGATGATTAAACATACACCTACACCAATTGCAACACCTAATAGCGTCATAGTATTTTCAGATGCCATTGGTGCAAAGAATGGAACGAGGATTTTTTCTGATCCAAATACTGAGCCAAAGATTACACCGAATATTGCAGATGAAATACCAATACGCATACCTACTTCACCAAGCTTCATGCCTTTTAATTTATAAGCAAGGAAACCAATGATTGAAAGCAGGATACCTTGACCAACATCGGCGAACATCATACCGAATAAGAATGTATATGTTACCGCAACGAAATTTGTTGGGTCAAAGTCTGTATAAGATGGAACACCATACATTTCAACGAACATCTTGAATGGTCTTGAGAACCAGTTGTTCTTGAGTTTTGTAGGTGGATAAAGTCTTGAATCTCCCATTGCTGGTTTGATTTCAACATGCACCTTGTCCATCTGTTCAAGTTCTTCTTTTAAAGAGTGTGCATAATGTTTATCACAGAAACCATAGATAGCAGCATTGTTTCCAAATACTACGACATATCTCTGTGCTTCACTTGTCTTATTAAGTTCCTGACATGAAGCATAAATGACTGATAAATCTTTTTCTTTTTTACTGAATAAATCTTTTAATTTACCATCATATTTCTTGATAGAGGCTTCTGCAGTTGCATTCTCTTCTTCAATGATTTCTAATGATTCACCTGGAGTTCCATGAAGGAATTCAGGAATATGAATACGTTCAAAGAATAATGAAGAGAATATGTTATCTATTTCAGGAGCATTAGAAGGAGATGTTATATAGAAACAATAACATGTCTTTGCATCCTGATAGATTGATTTAAATAAGAATTCCTGTGAATCATAATAAGATAACTTATCAAGATTCATTGTAGGTAACTTACCAAATCTAACCTGAATATATTCGCTTGAGAAAAGGTCATCGAAGTCTATATCGAGATCCTTCATATATTTCAAGTACTTCTTGGCCTGATTGTTTTCATCAATCATAACCTGTAATTCATTTTTAACACGTGAGATTTTGTTTGCTTCATCAAGACATTCGCAGAAGTAATCATCTGCTTCTACAATATTGATGATCTGAGGCTTTTCTGATGTATTGATATGAATACCATACTTTTCAGCTGCTTCATCCATACGTCCTAATAAATCAGCATAAGGATTATCCTTATTCATGACCTTAAGACCTCTAACTGAATCCACAAACTTTGATGCTGGCTCTGGATGAAATTTTTCTGAATCAACAAGCTTAGATAATACTTCATCACTCATTGTTTCAGGGAATTCTATCTCAACGAGCTGCAATTTTGAGATAGCCATAGTATCCTCCCTTCTATTGTTTCTTATCGAGCGCTTTCTTAATGAAGTTCAATACAATGCCTAATACAAGTACAACAACTAATGGTAAATAAGAGACATGCCAAGTTGTATCTACAGCAATTGCAACATAAGCAGCTACTGCAAGTCCCATGACGATGCCAACGACACCCTTGATAGAGAATACCTTATTGATCATTGATTGTTCGTTATAGATAGCTTTTACTTTACCAATGCAGAACTGTCCTACAATAAGTAAGAGAATCGCATTAATGAAGCGCTGATAACTAAATGCATCTGCAACAGGGATTACTGATGGATAAAGATGAATACTATAGAAAGCATCACCATAAATTAAACCTCCCACAAAAGATGCAATACCAAGAACAGTAATCATCTTTCCTGAAGTTTTCTTTCTCATAAGTAATCCAAGTAATACAAGCACTACACCTAAACCAATATCACCTAGCATTAATGCAAATACTAAGATAAATAGTACTGCAGTGGCTAAAGTAGTATCCACATGATCACTCTGTTTAACTTTAGAGATCGCTTCAAATGGTTTAGCCCATGGATAGTTATTAGTAAGTGTTGGTGCAATAATCTGCTGATCACCATAAATATCTGCAGGTAAGTCCTGATATTCTACGTTGTACTTTTCAAAAGCCTTCTTAATATCTTTAGCGACTCTTACAGGTACAAATCCATAGATAGCATATTTAGATTGATAATCAACAACAAATACTTTGAATTCTTCAATTCTAGCAGCAAAAGTAAGATCAGCAAACATCTTTAATAATTCTTCTTCATGTGCATCTCTAATACCTTCTAAACGGCTGTCTGCTTTACGAATAGAAGCATTCATACTTTCAATTTCTTCTAGTAATTCCTTCTTTGCGTCTTCCATTCTACCATGAACGAAATCAGGAATTTCAATTTCTTCAAAGCCAACTGACTGGAAGATGTTATCTACCTTTAAGATAGCAGCCTTAGTTGTCATATAGAGACAATAAACACTTTTAGCATCTTCACCAAGATCTAAGAACATAATTGACTGTCCTCTATAGTAGTCAAGTTTGTCTTTGTTTCTTCTAGGAATACGGCCAAATCTTGCTTCCATATATTCGCATTCTTTAACCTCATCCATATTTAATTCTGTATTAGAAAGACCTTCTAGTATTTCATAAGCAGCCTGGTTCTGTCCACGTTCAGTCACAAATTCTTCTTTAATATCAAGATATTTCTTTGCTTCTTTTGTCACATCATCGAGTGCCTTACGATAATCTTCTTTTGCGAAATGAATAGATCCTTCTTTTACACTTGATGTATCAAGCTTTACATGTTCAGCAAGCTCTTTTAATTCATCAAGCATGTTCTTATAATCCTCATCAGTTGTCATTGTAAATACATCTTTAACGTTATTTACAATCTTTGTAGCTGGCTGAGGATAAAAATACTTTGTTTCTTTTAACTGACATAAAACCTCTTTTAAGTATTTCTTATCAAAGGTCATGTCCAGCAATTCCATTTCTTCTATTGCCATGTTATTCCCCCTAGTAGATAAGCAGCTGGGCTATTTTTTCAGCCTCTTCACCATATCTTAAGCCTTCAATGATATGCTTTAGATTTTCAACTTCGTTTTCGAATACAATCAGATATGTCATGTAAACCATGGCAGCATCTGTAGTAAATCTCATATATCTCTTTGCAAGATTATATTTGATCTTATCTGTGTAGTATTCGATATAAACAAATTCCTGATCATCCACATATAACTTGTAAGGTGATGAAGCAAGCTTCTTTAAGAACTCCTCTGCATCTTTTGTTTCAATCAATTCATTCATTACTGATTGTGGAATACGTGAGTAATCCAAGATCAACTGTTTCTTGATTTGTTCAGGCTTAGAATTAAAGAATCGTTTAAATCTATAGATCTTCGTAATATTTTCTAACTCAATCTGAGTATAGATCATAGTAAGTAGATCCTTCTGTTTTTTACCTTTAAATGTAGATTTCACTGTTTCAACGAATAACTTATAGTAAGCACGCTTGAAATCAAGTTCCATCATGTTTGTATCGATCTTCTCATCATCTACAGGCATATATTTCTGTAATATATGGTAATAACGTGTTTTTTCCATATATCTTAATAATGATGGGTAATCTTCAATACTTAATAAGCCATAAAGATCAAACGTTGAATAACGAGGTAGGTATGAAGGTATATCTAATTCAGAATTCAATGTCTCATCACTATTGAATAAACGTACTTTACTCAATAGCACAGCTATTTCACGTCTAATAATACCTAGCTGATAAAACTTCTGGTCACCCTTAGGTGCATAATGAATCAATCTAATAGCACGTAAGAATTCTTCTTCATCAAGAAGTGATTCTAACTGTCCTCTATGAATACTTGTTTCTTTCAAGCCTTCAAGAATAGGACCATAAGCTGTTTCACTCTTTAAGTAACTGACAACATCGTTGACAGTTCTTTTCTTTAGAAGTTCATCATAGCTTTCAGGAGTGAGATGTTTACCATACATAGATCTTGCTTTAGCAAGAACTGCATTAGATGAAAAACTCATAATCTCACCTCTAAACTTCTTTACATCTGTCTACGATAGATGCAACCCACTCCTCCTTGTGGGCTTCATAAAGGCTGGTGATCTTCTCAACAGAAGAATTATAATCCTCTTCATTCTTCTTCTTTGTTGCGTCAATTCTTTCCTGTAACTCTTTCTTCTTTGCATCAAGTGTAACCTGATACTCTTTAACGAAAGAATCGTAGATTTCCTTCTTCTTACTGTTCATATCTGCAGTTGTATCCTGTCTCTTCTTTTTGGCATCTTTTACAGCCTGAGCACATCTGTGGTCTACAGCTATGATATCAAGAATCATTTTATCCAATCCACATACCTCCTTCTCTTTGATTCTATAGGATAATACTCCTAAAAATTTTAAAATTCAACCAAAAACACTTCATCGTGATAAAAAAGCATCATCTATATCAAACAGACATATTCAGATATATCAAATGTATATGTATCTTGGTTGATGAATCCATTATACTCTTAATTTTGTAAAGCGTTAACATAATTTTTGTGAAATAACGAACATAATGAATATCTTTTTTAGGAAATAGGCAATATGACCATAAGTCATTTATTTCATACCTATTTTCTGCATTAGTTATACACCTATCGTATGAATGCAACAATAAACAAATATCCATCTTTGTTTAATGTAAGCGTTTCATATCACTTTACTATGGCTTTTTTCATCTATTTTCCTTATTCTTATATATATAGGAGAGAGAAAGATGAAAATTTTGGCGAGTGATTTTGATAATACATTATTTTTTAGTGATGGTGTACACAAGGAAGATGTAGAAGCGATTCGTACATTCCAGAAACAGGGAAACCTGTTTGGATTATGTACAGGTAGACAGTTAGAAGGAATTAAATATCCTTTTGGTGGAAATAGAGAGCATCCATTAACTGATATAGACTTTGATTTCTATATTACTTTAAGTGGTGGTGTGATTTTTAATAAGAAAGAAGAAGTTATTTTTGAAAAAGATATTCCTATGAATATAGTAAGAGAAATATCAAAAGCGATTCCTGTACATATGTCTATTGTATATAAGGATGAGATTTATATGTATCGTCCAGAAGATAAAAGCTGGGGAACTACTATTGATTCTTTGGATGAACTTACATTTAATGATTCAGATGCATTCTCATTTCATTTTCCTGAAGGGGATATAGAGGATGCGAAAAACGCTATGGATTATATTAATGAACATTATAGTAATACATGTGCGGCATTCCAGAATAAGAATCATGTAGATGTATGCGGTGTAGGATGTTCTAAGGGAACAGGAATTAATCATGTTGTCGATTACTTTAATATTAATGAGAATGATGTCTATGGTATAGGAGATTCATGGAATGATCTTCCTTTATTAGATAGTGTCAAACATGGTTATACATTTACTTATGCCCCAAATGAACTTAAAGATAAAGCTGAAAGGGTTGTAGGAAGCTTAAGTGAAGCTATTCAGGATATCTTAAAAGAGGATTAATTCCTCTTTTTTTGTTTAATTTCTAAATATTCCAATATTTATCGCATATTATACAAATTTTAACTTATAGATAATTGACAGCATTATATGAATATGGTAAATTTTATACAATTCTAATACTATTGGGGAGGAATTTTAAATGATTATTGGTGTTATTGGTCTAGGAACTGTTGGTTTCGGAACTGTAGATATTCTTACAAAAGAAAAAGAAAGACTCGAAAAAACAATTGGGGAAGAAGTAGTCGTTAAGTACGGTTGTGCACTTGAGGATGTAAACCTTCCTGATGGTATTATTTATACACAGGATTATCATGAAGTCATCAATGATGAAGATGTGGATGTTGTAGTAGAACTTATTGGTGGTACAACTATCGCAAAGAAAATCATCTTAGATGCTTTAAATAAGAAGAAACATGTAGTAACTGCAAATAAAGCTCTTATTGCTCATGATGCGAAAGAACTCTTTACTGCTGCAAGAGAAAATGGTGTCAACCTTTATTATGAAGCAAGTGTTGGTGGAGGTATTCCAGTTGTTGTGCCTGCTAAGGAAGATCTAGTAGCAAACAATATTAATAAGATTGAAGGTATCTTAAATGGTACAACTAACTTTATTCTTACATTAATGGAAAGAGATAATCTTGATTTTGAGGAAGCATTAAAGATTGCTCAGAATCTTGGTTATGTAGAAGCCAATGCTGCACTAGATTTAGATGGCTATGATGCAGCACATAAAATCTATATTCTTACTATGAATGCTTTTAGTACATTCTTTGATTTTGATAAAATCAAATGTACTGGTATTCGTAATGTAACTAAGAAAGATATGGATTATGCAAAGAAGCTTGGTTATAGAATTAAGCTGATTGCGATGAGTAAAAAACTAGAAAATGGTTTAGGTATTGATGTATCTCCTACTCTTGTTCCAATGAGTGAAATTGTAGGTAATGTCATGGATGCTTATAATGTAGTAGAAATTACATGTGATTATCTAGAAAACGTATTATTCTATGGTAAGGGTGCAGGACGTTATGTCACTGCAAGTGCTGTAGTGGCTGATATTATTAAGACAGCTAAGAAAGATGTATGGACACATGATTATGATTATACTGAAAACGTCTATCCTATTACATCTTCTAAGTATTATGTAAGAAGTGAACAGCCACTCAATTTAAATTATGATGAATACTATTCATTTGGTGAAGATCATATTTATATTACTGATAAAGTAGAACTTAAAGATTTAGAAGATGCTTTAAAGGATACTTCAGCAACATATTTCAAAGTAAGAAGCTAAAAGGTGGGATTTAACCCACCTTTTTTAGTATGTTGATATTCTCTTTTGCATATAGATAGAATGATAGAAGAATAAGAAGTGTAGAGATAATTGTAAGAACAATAGAAAAAGTATAGGAAATATTATAGAAAACAATATGCATAATAATCATGAAATCTAACATGAATGTAGCAACTTTACCATGCCACACAGCCCCATGTACTTCCCCTGTTTTTTTAATAACAACCATACCAATACAACTCATAAACAGTTCTTTAATAAGAATGCATATGAAAGGAATAACAAGCCATCTAAAGCGTGTCATAAGACATAGAAGTACTACTGCTTGGGTTGCTTTATCCGCTACAGGATCAAGTATTTTACCTAGATCACTCATCATATTAAATGTGCGAGCTATATATCCATCTAACAAATCAGTCAGGCCTGATAGAACCAATAATATTCCTGTTAAGACATAATCCTTTTGGTTTATATACGTATATACAATTACCGGCAATAGCAACAATCTAAACATAGATAATATATTAGGTATTGTGAATATATTCTTATTTCTCATTCTATCACTTCCTTATTATTAATACTAAAGTGTATAGCGTGAATTATCAATATAAAAGAGGCAGTTGCCTGCCTCTTTGTATGTTATTTAAGTGTTACATATTTGAATACGTATGGAGTACTTACTGTATTATGAACTAATCCCTTAACGTTCTTAGCCTGTAATGCAGCTGTACCAGTTTGAACAACTGGTATATTTGGCATATCGTCCATCATTACTTTTTCAGCTTCAAGCAATTCATTCCAACGTTTATTTACGTCAGTTTCATTCTGAGCCTGTTTTAATAATGAGTTGTACTGCGCATTTTCCCATTTACCATAGTTGTTTGAGTTACTGCTTGCAAGAACGTTTAAGAAAGTAGTTGGATCAGCATAGTCTGGAGCCCAACGAGTGCAGGCAATCTGGAAGTTACCACTTGCTTCTCTGTTATAGATTCTGTCTTTCTTAACAGTAGCTACCATGTTAACTTTTAAGCCCTTTAACTTAGTAAATGAACCCTGTAAGTATTCTGCGAAAGTATCCATTGGAGATTCATCAGTACCATATAATAAATCAACTGTGATTGTATCAGTACCTAATTCTTTCTTAGCAGCATCTAAGTATTCCTGTGCTTTCTTTACATCATAGTCTACATATTTACCAGATTCTTCACGGAAATCCTTACCTGAAGGACTCTTACATAACTGAGCTGGTACAAAACCAGTAGCTGGCTGTGAACCATCTTTTAAGATGTTATCACATAAATCTTTTCTATTGATTGCATAAGATAATGCATGTCTTAAGTTTTTGTTTGCAGTAGTATCTGCCTTGAAGTTACAGATTAAGTAAGCAAGATATCCTTCTCTGATAGCCTTGAAAGTATCTTTACCTTTATACTTATCTACTAATGTAGAGTTGATTGTTGCATAGTCAACTTTACCATTATCGAAATTCTGAGCAGCAGTCTTAGGATCCTGTACTAAGTACATTTCTATATTCTTAGTCTTAACAGACTTTGCATCATAGTACTTATCATTCTTAGTGAATGTAGCCTTGTTACCCTTGATCCACTTAGTCATCTTATAAGCACCATTACCTAAAATATATTCAGGCTTAGTTGCATAGTTCTTACCACATTTTTCAACGAACTTCTGGTTCTGTGGGAAATAACATGGGAATGACATTAAACCTACAAAATATGGAACATTCTTTTCAAGATCAACGACAACAGTCTTGTCATCAGTTGCTTTAATACCAAGTGTGTTTAACTGTTCATCAGTTGCAGTAGTACCTAAATCAATTAAAGAATCAGCATTCTTAATTGAAGCACCTTCGCTACCTAACATATAAGCGTAGTTACCTGCATTCTTGATGATTCTGTGCCATGAGTATACGAAGTCCTGCGCAGTAACATCATCACCATTAGCCCATTTAGCATCTCTTAAATGGAAAGTATAAGTTAATCCATTGTTGCTTACATCCCAGCTCTTAGCGATACCAGGGATTGTGTTGCCCTTCACATCAACAGTTGTTAAACCGTCTGTGATAGCAGTGATTGCATTGAAAGACATTGCATCATCAACGACTGTGCTATCCATACCAACGATATCTGTATCATTTGCAAATCTGAATGTATCAGTATCTGTCTTAGAACCACAGCCAGCAAGCATACTTGCAGCAGTAGTTAATGCAAGCAATACCTTTACTGTTTCACCTGTTTTCATTAATTTTCCCTCCAAAATTTATTATTAATGTTAACAGATGTGTAGTTTACGCTTTACATCAGATGTAGTCAATCATTTTATACTTTTTCTTTGTAAATATATTAAAATTTCATTACATTTTAGTGATATCGGAAATATTGTAAATGTTTAATCAAAACGCAAAAAAAAGGAGACAGCATTTCTGCTATCTCCCAGGCCACTCTGTTTTGACACAAAGTAGAGGTTATTTTAATTTAACATATTTGAAAGTATATGGAGTTCCTACTGGTACCTGTACTAATCCGCTAACGTTCTTAGCCTTTAATGCTGCAGAACCTTTTTCGAATACAGGGACATAAGCTAAGTCATCCATGATGACTTTTTCAGCCTGGATCATTAAATCCCAACGCTTAGTTAAATCTGATTCTTTCTGGATCTGTTCCATTAATGCATCATACTTAGCACTAGTATATTTACCATAGTTGTTTGAGTTATCAGTTGTAGCTAAGTTTAAGTAAGTTGTTGGATCTGCGTAGTCTGGTCCCCAACGAGTACATACTACCTGGAAATTACCATTTGCTTCTCTGTTGTAGATTCTGTCTTTCTTAACAGTTGCAACCATGTTTACCTTTAAGCCTTTTAACTTAGAGAATGAACCCTGTAAGTATTCAGCCATAGTATCCATTGGTGATTCATCAGTACCATATAATAAATCAATAGTGATTGTATCAGTACCTAATTCTTTCTTAGCTGCATCTAAATATTCCTGAGCTTTCTTCTGATCATAGCTTACATATTTATCTGCATCATCACGGAAGTCTTTACCAGCTGGGCTAGTAGATAACTGTGATGGAACAAAACCAGTTGCAGCCTTAGAACCATCTTTTAATACGTTTTCACATAAATCTTTTCTGTTAATTGCATAAGCTAAAGCTTCTCTTACGTTCTTGTTAGCAACAGTGTTGTTCTTGAAGTTTAACTGTAAGTAGAATAAGTAACCTTCATTGAAAGTAGTGAATGTATCTTTATCTTTATACTTATCTACTAATGTAGAGTTGATTGTTGCATAGTCAACTTTGCCATTGTCAAAGTTCTGTGCAGCAGTCTTAGGATCCTGTACTAAGTACATTTCAAGATTCTTAGTTGCTACTGTTTTAGCATCATAGTACTTATCGTTCTTAGTGAATGTAGCTTTGTTACCCTTAACCCACTTAGTCATCTTATAAGCACCATTAGATAATGTGTATTCTGGCTTAGTACCATAGTTCTTACCACATTTTTCAACGAACTTTTCGTTCTGTGGGAAGTAGCATGGGAATGCCATTAAGTCTGTGAAATATGGAACTTTGTTTTCAAGTTCTACTACTAAAGTCTTATCATCTTTAGCTGTAACACCAAGAGTAGCCATCTGTTCATCAGTTGCGTTAGCACCTAATTCCATAAGTGCATCTGCATTCTTAACTGAAGCACCTCCGTTACCTAACATATAAGCATAGTTACCAGCATCTTTGATGATCTTACGCCAAGAATAAACGAAGTCATTTGCAGTAACCTTATCACCATTTGACCACTTTGCATCTCTTAAGTGGAATGTATAAGTCTTACCATCATCACTTACATCCCAGCTCTTAGCAATTGCAGGTGCAGTCTTACCTTTTTCATTAACGGCTGTTAAACCATCTGTAATAGCATGAATTGCGTTGAATGACATACCATCATCAACTACTGTAGAATCCATACCCTGGATATCTAATTCACTTGCAAATCTGAATGTATCAGTATCTGTCTTAGAACCACAGCCAGCTAACATTCCTGCAGCAGTTGCAGCGGTAAGCAATACTTTTACTGTTTTACCTGTTTTCATATATTCTCCTCCTGTAGTATTTTGTTTTCTACTATGGTGATAAGTTTAGTCTAAAAATTGTATACTGTCAACATAATTTCACACATTTTTTTGTATTTTAGTGACAATTCTTGTTTTTATTACTGTATTTACTAAATTCTAAACAAGTGTGTCTATTTTTTAGTAACTTTTTATCACTTTGATAATAGATTGTACTAGATTCTGTACAATATTTTAAATTGTAAAGGACGTCTGTACAAAAAATGAACAATACAATCCTGTATTGTTCATTTTTTGTGTTTTCTATTTTTTCAGCTTATTTTGATAGTCCTGCAGGGCATCTGTGGCATAGGATCTTGCATTAGATTCATTGATCTGATTGTAGTATTTTGCCTTATTTGTGACCTTTGTAGAGAATTCTTTCTTATAAGTGGCAATGACACGATAGTCAAACAACTTATTATAATCACTGCTCATTGTGTCATAAGACTCTACAAGGGCATATTCATAAGCATGATATGAACTATGAAGCAATGCCTCTAGTAGAGTTGTAGAAGAAGCATGATCTAATTGACTGATATCAAAAGTAATCTCTTTTGATTTATTATTATACTGACAATAGGCATGTGTTAAGTGACTTCCAGCCCCTACTTTGATTCTTGCAGATATACCGAGATAGTCTCTTTCGTTATTACATACAGTTTGTAATGAATTGAGCTTCTCTTTACGTGTGAGTTTAGACCAGTTATGTAAGCTTTCAAGTGATTTTTCATCATATTTTCTCATATAGACATCTGTATTATTTGTAATCTTTGTAGATGATTGAATGATAGAAGAACCAAATAAAGTAAAACTTAATACAATGACAAGTGATAAAAGAGAAGCTAAACCAATCACAAGCTGTGATTTTTCTAATAATGAGTTATAATTTCTTCTTTTTACTTTATAGAAGTAAAATCCTACATAAACTAGATCAAGACCAATAAGTAATACCCATACTATTCCTAGGGGTATAGGAAGAAGTAACATATAGGCAAGAGTTGTATAGATACCAAAAGGTATGAATACGTTTGTCGCAATGCTTAAGTAGTTTCTTCTTTCATCCTTTTCAAAGTAGATGAGTCCAAAGCTAAGTACTGTGAGCAGGAATAATACAAGCTTAGATTGTATTAATGAACAGCCTGGGATGACTTTGAATATAAATAAACAGAATATAATAAGAGTGACACAATATGCAATGACTGCCCTAATAATGAAATCTTTAAGTGTAAATGTATTATGTTGTTTCATAACTTCCCCCCTCCTAATATTAATTATATCGTAAATACAAGTGAAAAAGAAGGCCAAAAGAAAAAGCCAGAGAACTGGCTTAGTCATTCGTGAGTTTTTTCTTTTTTACAACTAAATAGGCAATCACAATGGATGCAGAAGTCACTGCCCAGCTGATTGGGTAGACAACTAACACTGACTGGAATGTATGAATTCTTGCGAAGGCAATAAAGATCCAGGCAAGTCTTAATGCACATGTGAAGATGATACAGAGTACTGTAGAGATCATTGGATTTCCTAGTCCTCTGAGTGCACCTGACATGATTTCTATAGTCATATTGAGTACTTCAAATGTGACTACAATAGAAATACGGATACAGGCTATTTTCACAATGGCAGGATCTGATGTAAAGATTCCTGCTAGGACTGGTGAGAATGATACGAAGAGTGCACTGATAGCACCTGTAAAAAGTGCACCAAGTAACATACACCATCTAATAGACTGGATACATCTTTTATAGTTCTTTGCGCCATAGTTTTGTGATGTAAAGGTAATAGCTGCCTGAGCAAATCCTGTAACTAAGAAATAAGAATACATTTCAAAGTTCAAGGCAACAGTAGATGCTGCAACAATATCAGCACCTAAGCTATTAATAGCTGATTGAATAATAATATTAGAAATATTGAACAACATTCCTTGTATTGCAGCAGGAATACCTATAATAAGTATTTCTTTTGTATAGACCCATTCCATCTTCATATTGTCTAATCTAACCTGCAAAGCGCCTTCTTCTTTATACAGAATTCTAAAGAGTAATAAAGAACTAGTTGCATCAGCAATCGTAGTAGCTAAGGCTACACCAGCGACATCTAACTTAAACACAATAACAAATACTAAGTTCAATACAACATTAATAGTACCTGAAATAATTAAACAATAGAGTGGTCTTTTGGTATCTCCACCTGCTCTTAGTATGGCCGATTCAAAGTTATAGATAGTTAAGAAGAACATCCCTATGAAACATACTCTTAAATACAGTACAGCAAGAGGTAGTACTTCTTTTGGTGTGGACATAAGTTCTAGTAGTGGACGGGCAATGATTTCTCCAATAATAGAAACAATAAAACCAGTGATAATAGATAATACAAGTGCTGTATGTATGGCCTGATTAGCTCTATCTTCTCTTTGTGCTCCTAAAAAACGTGAAATAATCACATTTGCCCCTACTGAGAAACCTACGAATATAGTGATAAATAGATTAGTAATTGGTGCAGTACTCCCTACTGCCGCTAGTGAATGACTTCCTGAAAACTGTCCCACAGTCGCTACATCACAGGAGTTAAATAACTGCTGAATAATACTTGTAGCTGCTAAAGGTAATGCGAATGCAAGGATCTTATCCCATAATGATCCTTCTAATGGATTAATTCTTTTAGCCATAATTTCCCCCTTCTTGCCTATTCTATCTTTAAAGCACGCTTTAAGGTCAATACTTTTCCTACTAGAATACTATACTTATTTATTTTTTATGATGCATTATTTCACAATCAGAAATTATTTTCCTATATAATTAATATGAAAGGAGGTTTCAGTATGAAGAAACTATTTACATTATTATTATCGTGTATGGTAGTGTTTGGTTTAAGTGCATGTACCAATAATAATAAGGATACAGGACAGAGTAATTCTACTACACAAACCGATACACCAACACAAACAGAAGAATCTATTGATGAAGCATTCTATAAGGATTTTAAAACAGCATTAGAAGAAAGATGGAAAATAGAAGAAAATGATGCAGAACTCACTACAGAACTCTATACTCATTATGTAGATACTGAACTTAAATATCTAAGCAAGTATGAACATAAAGAAGATTCATTTAATAATCATGAAATTGGTGATGCTGCTGAAGATTATGTAGAAGCCTTAGTTGAAGGTAAACAAATGGCTTACCTCATCGATAAAGATTATACTAAATGGCACCAGGAGTATGAGGATGAAGTATTCGAAGAAAGTACTGAAGCTGTTTATAAGTTAAATACTATAAAGAAGGTTACTTTTGAAAATGAAGAGAACCAGAAGAAGTTTGATCGTCTTGTGAAATATGGTGAAGAATATAGTAAGAGGGATGACTAATGGATAATATTGTCGTATTGAATGATAATGATGGAAATGAATTAGAGTTTGAATATCTTGATTTAATTGAACATAATGAAGAAACATATGTTGTATTATTACCAGCAGATGAAGAAACAGATGAGGTAGTGATCTTGAGATGTGAAGAATCAGAGGATGACTCTGATGAAGAAAACTATCGTTCAGTAGATGATGAAGCACTACTTAATGAACTGTTTGAAATCTTTAAAGAAAAGAATGCAGATAACTTTGATTTCGATTAAGAATGAGGGGCGCCTAATGGTGCCCCTTTATTGTGCTTCTAATTTTAATAACGCTTTTTTTCTTTCTATACCACCTGTATAACCTGTTAAGCTTCCATTACTGCCTAATACTCTATGACAAGGCACTATGATACTTATTCTATTATGTCCTACTGCACCGCCCACTGCCTGTGCAGAGAATCTTTTAACACCTCTTTTTTGTGCTAATATATTCGCAATTTCTCCATAAGTCATTGTATGGCCATAAGGAATCTCACATAGAATCTCCCATACTTCTTTTTGGAAGTCTGTACCTATGAAGTGAAGAGGAAAATCAATAGGTGGCTGTTCTTTCTTAAAATAGAGATCAAGCCATCTTTGTACTTTTAGAATTAGTTCTGTGTCTTTTTCTTCATAAGGTTCTATTAATCCTGATGCATAATACTTCTGATTTTCAAACCATAAACCATATACACCTATTTCATCTGTCGCAATAAGTATATCTCCTAATGGTGATTGATAGTGTCCAATATGAGTCATAAGAAGTCCTCCATCATCTTCTTAGCAAGCTTATAAGCACCATATTCTGGTGTATGAATAGGTGGATCTGTTGTTTCATTTAAAACAGGTAGAATATATTGAGAAGCCTGTTCAAATACGCCTCCTATATAAGAAATACGAGGTGTTGAGTTATATTGTTTTAAGAGTGTTTGTATGAGTGAACGAATTTCTAAGGCTGCCTGTCTATATATTTCTATTGCATAAGGATCTCCCTGATTGGCAGCTAAGCCATTGATATAAGCATAGGATGCAATAGATGTACGATTCAGGCTATTCATAAATGTGATGATATCATAATCAATATCTAGATGACATTCTTCCATAATTAGATCATAAAGAACTGTTTTTTCTAGTCTACCATCTATTTCTTTACAGAATGTATTGAACATCTTCTTCGCAATCCAATAAGCACTGCCCTCATCCCCTAATTGATAACCCCAGCCTCCACAACGTGTGAGCTTATTATTCTTAAGTGATAAAGCAATACTGCCTGTACCTGCAATAACAACAATACCATCATGACCATCTAGTGCACCTTCTATCGCAATTCTTACATCACTTTCTACTACAAAAGATCTAGGGCCAAATGCTTCTTTACAAATATATTCTATTTTATCTCTTAATTCTTTTTGTTGGCCATATCCTGCTAGTCCCGCACCAATTATTGCAATATGATCAGGATCTAACTGATTAACACCGTTTCTTAATATTTCAATGGCTTGATCTTGTGGCTGAGTGAGAACATGTACTGTAGGAAGAATCAAATTCTTTAAACGTGTTCCGTCCTCATTAAAGAGAACCATCTTTGTCTTTGTGCCACCACCATCTATACCAATATACAACATTTCTGTTACCTCATAGTTTTAGGGATACTTCCATTGTTTTTTAGTAGAGCTTCTTCGCATTCTTTTTCATCTTTACCTGTTAAACCAGATAGAATCGCAATCTTTACATTGTAGTGACATTTAGTTAATAATTTAATTGATTCTTCCTCAGAACAATCTAAAGATTGTGAGACAATGTTGGTGGCTCTTGTTTTAAGTTTTTCATTGGTAGGTTGTAAATCAACCATGAGATTTTTATAGACCTTGCCTCTTTTAATCATGACAGATGTAGAAATCATATTTAAAACAAGCTTTTGGGCAGTACCTGCCTTCATTCTCGTAGAACCAGCAATAACTTCTGGACCTGTAATGACTTCAATTGGATAGTGGGAGTATTTTGATATTTCCCCATTGTGAACACAACAGATAGAAACTGTCTGGCATCCTAGTGTGCGCGCATATTCAAGTCCGCCAATGACATAAGGTGTTCTGCCTGATGCTGCAATACCACATACAACATCTTTGTCTGTTAAGTGAATATTCTTTAAGTCCTCCACAGCAAAATCCAGAGAATCTTCTGCACCTTCTATAGCTGCTGTGAGCGCTTCTTTTCCACCTGCGATTAATCCCTGTACTAGACGAGGATCAACACCATATGTAGGAGGACATTCCGAAGCATCTAATATACCTAATCTACCTGATGTACCTGCACCAATATAGATCAATCGACCACCTTTACACATCTGGTAATAAATACAATCAACCGCAATTGATATTTTTGGTAGAACTTCTTTTACAGCTAAAGCCACCTTCTGATCTTCATTGTTAATAGTAGTAAGAATATCTATAGTAGACATTTCATCTATATGTAATGAGTCAGGATTAGACTGTTCTGTATCTAATTGATTTAAGTTCATTGGTGGTTCCTCCTTTCTATTTCATTATAAGCGTGATGAAATGTTATTTCTATAATAAAAGACTCATAGCGAAATATGAGTCTACTTTTTGAGTATAGAGACATTGTCTTTAGAATCTATGAGATTCTTTTTATGTTCTTCAAAGTTGTTCTTAAATACACCGTAATACAATAAGTCAGTTATCACAAATGAAGAGATACGAGAAGAAACAGCACCTATACGCAAAGCTTTTTCTTCACTCGGTACTTTAAGTGAGTAGGTACTTAGTTTAGAGATTGGATTAGAGTTGATCTGTGTTATAGAAATAAATGGTATTTGTTTTTCATGTAACACTCTAGCAACATCTACTAAACCAGTCGTAGAACCTGAGTAACTGATAATGAGTGCTGCATCATTTTGATCCATGCTTTGGGCGAAGGTCATCTGTACATGTAAATCAGCGTTATAAATCACCTTCTTGCCTATACGCATTAACTTCTGGTAGATATCTAAACCAATGACTGATGAACCACCTACACCAAAGAGATAGATAGTAGAAGCATTGTTGAGTAAGTCTATAGATGCTTCTAGTGTATCAATGTTGATTAACTGATATGTTTTTAAGACTGTGTTCATGTTTAGTCTACAGCCTTTTTCTACTAGTGTACTGATATTATCTTCTGGTTCAAAGATAAGATCTACTTCTTGTTTTTCTTCTTCTTTAGTAGATTGAGCTAGGTTCATCTTTAAATCACTGAAGCCTTTAAAACCTATTTTCTTTGAGAAACGGATAATAGCAGCTGCAGAGGTATTTGTCTTTTCACCTAGTGCTTGAGCAGAATCATGTAGGATGTCATTTTCTAATATGTATTCAGCTATGAGCTTTTCTGTTGCAGTGTAGCTATCATTGTATTCTTTAATTCTTAAATATGCGTTCATGAGATCACCTCCGATTAATACCATTATAACATATAGAAATAGTTGTTTTGTATATAAAAATATCCCCTGGAGAGGGGATTGGAAATCATGAGGTTCCGTACTTGCCATTTTATACTGTCAAAAATTCAGTTTTTATAGAAAACATCATAATTAAGTTGTTCACATCATTTTAATCAGTGATTAAAAAGATTACCAAGATTCAACCTATTTCATTGTCCTTCTTATGATTTTTTGTTTATTATTCTTATCAAATTATATTTTCCCTTCAAGAATTAAATATATCACTTTACCATAGAATATAATTCTTTTTACCTTTATGTTTTTTAACTTTTTTCCTTTATTCTTACCTGATAACATTTTATCCCAATATTCATCTATTTCTTTATTAGTTAAACTGTCATCAAATACCTTTGAATACTTCTGGAATTGATCTTTGATATCGTCATTAGTCACATTATCGGAATTATTTAGAATAGCAACAGCCATTTTATTCCCAAACATGTTTTTACGTTGTATCCATATTCCTAATTTCTCGTTTGATATATCAACTATACTAGGCTCATCTTTTCCTTCAAGTTTTTTCATACTTACCATATCACTAGTAATATCTGGATCATTAATTTCGTTATATTTATTCAAAAAAGAATTAATACTTTTATCTTTTTTATAAATCAACTTTTCTTTTACCTTTTTCTTAACTCCAAAGAAACTATTTTCTAATGTGTGTTCAGTTGTACTTTTTGATTTATTTGTTGTACCGCAACTTACTAATACCAAACAAAGAAGCAGTATGATTACTTTTCTCATATCAACACCCTTTATTCATTTCACATTTAACCCATATCCAATTATTGCACCAACTATACCACCGACAATATGTGTTATATTTGAAATATTGTTTTGAACTGCAATACCTTCATATGCCTGCTGCCCAATATGCAACCAATATAAATGTAATAGGAATTTCTCCTTCTTTAAAATCAATAAATGAAGCAAGCATAATAAAGGCGAATACTACTCCACTCTACTTCTTGTTGTTTTTCTTCTTTAGTAAATTGAGCAAGGGTCATCTTTAGATTACTGAACTCTATAAAACCTATTTTCTTTAAGAAATAAATAATAGCTGCTGCAGAATCATGCAGGATATAGTCAACTATCATCTTTTTTTGTAGCAGTACAGCTATCGTTATATTCTTCTATTCTTAAGTATGCATTCATAGGATTACCACCGATTAACACCATTATAACATATACAAATACTTACTTTGTATAGAAAAAGAAAAGAGCCTTTATGTTTGAATAGTCAAATACAAAGGCTTTTTCAGGAGATTGTCTAGTTATATGTAAATTTAATAATGGCACCTAGTCCTGACAATAGGACAATTGACGGCATATATGATACAAATGTAGTAATCAAGTTTGAAACCGTACTCGCAATCCAAGGTCCAAACATAGGAATGATAAGATGTATTAATAAAAACTGAATGATATGATCCATAAGCTTATATACTAATCAATCCATTGATTGATTACCTTTCTTTAGATTTTTCATTATTCATTGTTTTCCTCGCTTATAATGTATGTCCAGTTATTTTTCCCTTTTATAAGCGATATGACAGTTAAGCTGTGTCTTTCTCGAATAAAACCAGTGATATACCTTAAAAGGAAATTCAGGAGGTAGTCTTAGTGTTTTATTCACTACCGCTTCGAACATTTCCTTTCTGCTTTAGCTTTCTAATCTGTGCAGGCATGATGGCTGTCATATAATGATTTCCAAAATCACTGTAAGTATCAGTATGGATGATTTCTCCGTTTTTAGGATGCATCACAACACCTGTCTTGAGGTTATCGCAGACCAATCTTACTGTAAATTCGCCAAAGCACTCAAACATATGATAATTACAATTGATCCATTCATCTATCTTCATATTCTTTGTAGTTTCTCCATATGAATACTGTGAGAATTGGAATGTGGCTACAAATTGATATACCTTAACCACTTCGCCGGTAGAAGGACAGTATAACATATTGTAGGACCACTCAACTTGAGTTTTAATACCAGCCCTGTGCTGATATGATTGGTGTAGTTAACAATATAGTTGGTACACTTTATGCGATTGAGTGCTGTTCCTTACGAATAATCAACATTGTAAGAAAACGAAACCACATGTGTAAAATCATTTTTAAATTCGATTTTGTTCACTGCTTCTTCCTTATATTTTGATAACTTATTCTTTCTATACAAGATTTTCTTTACCAATCACCTTTTCTATATTTTCTAATAAAGCTTTCTCTACCTTTTGAAAATGTATTACTTTTTCATCATTTTGGTAGTCCAAACATAGAATTTTAATATCAGAATTCTTAGTAGCATCTAACTTCATTCTTTTTGCATACTGAGTTAAGTATACTTGGACCGTACTTTCAACATTACTTAATTCATCGAAAATCATATTTTTCATTTTAATATAGTCATTATATTTAATTTTCAAACATAACAGTTCAAAAGATAAAATTATATTATCTTTTTCGTCATTCATCCCATCCTTTTCTCCTCTTAAAGAAGAATCATTAATAACCCTATGATTCATGTTATACATTAATTTTCTGCTTCCTTCGAAAAATTTCTTATGCCGTTCTCTAAATGCTTCATCATTTCACTTAAATAATCATTGTAGTCCTCTATAATCTTACTAATATATAGCCTCATGTTTTTCGTGATATTTTAATTTAAACTTTGAGACAATACTTTTGTAAACAGTAATAAAAAATCTAGGCAATAATGTTTCATTCATACTTTTTTTCACTTTCTCTCCTCCTTCATTTAATAACATATAGGTAGATATAACACCTTGTTCCTATAAAAATAATTTAAAATACAACAGAAACTTTTGATTTATCTGCACTACGCATTGATATAATCAAGCATGAATGTAAAGTATTTTCACCATTTGATTGATATTATTTATCCTCCTCACTCTATAACCTATTGCCCATATATAATCCCTATTCTTTACATATAATTTTTATTATGCATATTATATTCACAACATTAAGATACACACATTCTTTCATCATCAGACATCCCTTGATTCCTCTAACTCATGATTCTCACTTTGAAAAGAAACGGGTTCGTCTATTTGTTCACCAGTTAATTTATTAGTGGAAGAATAATTAATCATAATTGCCTGTGGTCTTTCACCTACAGGTGTATAGTTTGTTACACCATAGAAGCCATTATTATTTAAATCCGGAGCGTAGGAAACCACTTCTCTTTCTATATGTCTTTGATCTATTTGATTCACATTTTTATTTTGTGGATCAATATTATCAAGGCATGTACTTCCTTGAAGAAAATCTACAATCACATAACCTCCATAATCATTCTCCTGGCAATATTCTCGTACTGTACTCTTCTGTTTATAAGAATTTCTAGACCCTATAATCTCTGCTTCTTCTATATAACCATAGGCTCTCTTCCCTAATGGTGTACTTTCATATGTAAACTTATTCATAAAACACTCCTTACTAAAATATATAAACCAACGAGAATAATAATACATGGCATAAAGGCACTACATATCTGTATCAATACAGGCATACCATCAAGTATCCATGCTCCTAAACCAGGTATGAAATAACAAAGTACTACAAGTAATATTAAGTACTTCATAAGTAATCCCTCCTCATGAAATAAGACTTAAATAATTGAATAGATGACTAAAAAAAGTTTTTGTGTTTGAATATCCAAATACAAATACTCTTTTCAATAGATTATTTATGGATTGAAAAATGTTTAGCTGTGTACAAATTTAATTAGAATAACTAACCCCGACAGTAATACTATAGAAGGCAAGTATGGCACAAATCTAACAATAAAATATGAAACCACACTACCAATCAAAGGTACAAGTATAGAAATAAGAAGACATATCAATATCAATTTAATCAGATATTTCATAGGCTTATACTTACTCAATCAATTGATTGATTTACCTTTCATAAGATTTTGAATTTCTACTATTAATAGTTTAATCATACTGTAATAACATAGAGAAGTATCCTGCCTAAAGTGTTTCTATTAGATCTGTACATTACGAAAGACTTTATGACATGCACTAGGAGGAGCAGACATTATTTGAATATTACTTAAATCAACACATTAGGCAGGTTCTCTATGATTCTAGGTTTATTAGGATTTAAATAAGTCCCCTATCCCTAGATTCAAATTGTTTAATATTTCTAAGATATATTCTATTTATCACCATCCCTTCACCATATAACGTATTAGGAAAAAATAATCCCTCTTTTTGACACTAAATAATAGAAAAATATATTTTTTTGTCTTCTGTTAATGTTTGGTGAAGGATGTGTAGAAGAGTTTGTTTTTAAAGATTAAAATGTTATTAATGAATGTTATTTGGGAGGAATACATATGAATAAGATTTTAATTAATAACCTTTTAAAGCAAGCAGAAGATGCTCTTAAAGCTGGAGATTATATAAAAGAAAAAAAAACGCTTACAAGAAGTTATATACTTTATTTAAGGGTGAACTAGGAAGAAAAAACAAAAATACAACATATGTATTAGAGTTTCTCGCAGATTCTTATCGTCATCTAGGAGTTTACAATAAAGCATTAGAACTATATGAAGAACTATGTATCAGAGGAAAAGAAATTTCAGGAAAAAATCATTCTGACACATTAAGAGTATATAATAAGATGGCAATTTCTTATGGCAAGCTAGGAGATTATAAAAAGGAATTCGAACTACTAAACAAGATTTACAATGAATCAAAAGATCTTTTTGGAGAAAATCATCTTGACACTTTGAAAGCACTTGCTAATTTAGCGACTTCTTACTATGAATTAGGAGATTACAAGAAATCATTAACACTACACAAAACAGTTTATACTGAAATAAAAAATAAACTAGGAGAGAATCATCTTGATACATTGGTGGCCTTACAAAATCTAGGCAATTCTTATGGTATAATGGGCGAATACAATAAAGCACTAGAATTGTCTTATGAAGTGTATATTAAAAGAAAAAATAAACTAGGAGAGAAGCATCCTGATACATTAATGGCACTTGCCAATTTAGCAAGTTGTTATTCTAGTTTGGGAAATTGGAGCAAAGCGTTAGCACTGGAGAATACAGTTTATAATGCAAGAAAAGAAAGTCTGGGGGAAAATCATCTAGATACATTAAAGGCACTTTCCAATTTAGCGGTTACTTATGGTGAAGTTGGTGATTATAATAAGGCTCTAGAACTAGAGAATACAGTTTATAATGCGTCTAAAGAGATTCTAGGAGAGAAGCATCCTGACATATTATCGATTTTATATGACCTAGCAAACTTTTATTCTTATTTGGGAAATTACTACAAGGTACTAGAATTGGATAAAACATCCTATAGTACTAGAAAAGAAATTCTAGGAGAGAAGCATCCAGATACATTAAGATCACTTGTTAATCTAGCAATCTCTTATTCTGATTTAGGAGACTACAACAAGGCGTTTAAACTGACAAATGCAGTTTATAATACGCTTAAAGAAACTCTAGGAGAGAAGCACCCTGACACATTATCTACTTTAAGTAGTCTAGCAAAATGTTACTCTTATTTAGGAGATTATAATAAAGCACTGGAAAAAGAAAATACAGTTTATAATACACGAAAAGAAATTCTAGGAGAGAAGCATCCAGATACACTAAAATCACTTGCCAACCTTGCAAATTCTTATTTACATTTAGAAGATTATAATAAGGGGTTAGAACTACAAAATACAACTTATAACGCAAGAAAAGAAAGTCTTGGAGAAAAACATCCTAATACATTACTTGCATTATCAAACCTACTAATTGCACAGATTCAACAGGATGAAACAGATAATAAATCTATCAAGAAGCACATAACTGCATATTTTGAAAATATTAATAATCTTAAAACGACAGCATTTAGTATAAAAGAAGTCTCTTCTAGACGAAATTTTCTTACAACATTTAATGATGTATATAAATTATTGAAATCATGTATCTTTGAAAGAAATATCAAAGACTTAATAGACTATCTTTTTATCAATAATGAACCGCCCCTGTCAAGTAGACAGGTGAAATAATTAAAAACATGTACCCTTGCCTGCCACGTAGTGGCAGGCAATTTTTTTATGCATAATGTGTCGCCTTATATTTCTGTATCGCCTT